>DATCZF010000045.1:0-7244 GCA_036526055.1 Woeseiaceae bacterium | reverse complement strand
ACCAGCCACCTGGTGGCAATCTCCGGTTTGCATATTGGCCTCGTGGCCGGCGGTATCTATTTCCTGTCTCACTGGTTACTCCTGCCGTTACGCAATTTCCTGGCCCTGCACAAGGCAGCGATGCTGCTGGCGCTGGCGGCGGCATTTGCCTACGCCATGCTCAGCAGTTTCGGTGTGCCGTCGCGGCGTGCGCTGGTAATGCTTGGACTGTTATGTCTCTGGCGCCTGCTCGACCGGGAATTGAGCCCAGGGCGATGGCTCGGGCTGGCGCTCGTCCTGACGCTTGTGCTCGACCCGCTATCTGCCTTTTCGAGCGGCTATCTGTTGTCGTTTGCCGCTGTCATTACACTTTTACTGTCGACGGCACCCGGCAATTTGGCGCGCGGCGCGCAATCTTTCGGAATCAGGGAGCGCGTTCGCGCGCTCGCCAGGGTTCAGTTGCTTCTGTGTCTCGTCTTGCTGCCACTGACCACGGCTATTTTTGGTCGCGGCTCGCTGGTCGCGTCAGGCGTCAACCTGTTGCTGCTGCCGGTCTTCAGCCTGCTCATCGTGCCCTCGGCTTTGCTGGGCACCTTGCTTGGCGACCTTGCCGGGCCAGTTGGCCATGCGGTCCTGCTTGCGGCCCATGCCCTTTGCACGCTCGCCCTGGCGCTGATCGAGCGGGTGGCGGAGCTGCCGGGCGCGAGTCTTTATCCTGTCATGCCGACGCTAGCGGGGACACTGATCAACCTGCTGATAGTCCTGTGGGTCGCGTTGCCGCCGGAATTTCCTGGACGTGGCCTGGCTTTCCTGGCGTTGCTGCACCTGTGCCTGTTGCGCCCGGAGCGCCCCGCAGAAGGCTGTGTCGACGTCGACGTGCTGGATGTAGGGCAGGGGCAGGCAGTCGTCCTTCGAACCCGGTCGAAAAACCTGGTTTACGACACGGGACCACGATTTCGCTCCGGCAGTGACACGGGCCAGCTCGTGGTATTGCCGTTCCTCAGGGCGGCAGGCGTCAACCGCATCGATCGCCTTGTCATCAGTCACGGCGACCAGGACCACGCCGGCGGCGCTCCGGCAATACTTGCGGGAATGCCCGTCACCATCGTCGAAAGTGGTGAACCTGAGCGTTTGCTGTCGATCCGGGCAGCCCGGTGTCGCGGTGGTGACAGCTGGGAATGGGATGGGGTCGATTTTTCGGTTCTGGCGCCATTGCCGGCAAGTTCCCTCGCGGGTAACAATGCCTCCTGTGTCGTCATGGTGGCAGCGGGGAATTCCCGGTTGTTGCTAACGGGCGATATCGAAAGGCCGGCCGAGGAAGGGCTGTTGCAGCAGGCAGGCCTGCCGCGCGTAGCTGTCGTCACCATCCCCCATCATGGCAGCCGCACGTCCTCCAGCGCCGCACTGGTGGCGCGGCTCAGGCCAAAACTGGCTATAGTCTCCACCGGCTTCAGAAACCGCTGGAATTTTCCCAAAGAGGATATCGTCCGACGCTGGCGATTTTCAGGTGCCAGGGTTCTCGACACCGCAACATCCGGTGCCATTTCTTTCCGTCTCTGCGACCGCGGCAGCCCGCTGGAGGTGATCGAATGGCGACAAAAGCAGCAACGGTTCTGGAATGCGAAAGAATGATTCTCGCAGTCCGCGGTGGCCAAAGGCGCTATTTTAGGTCGATCCGGGGAGAATTTTTGGCGCCGCCGCTGTATATTTCCATTTTTCACAGAGTCCGTGAGTATGCTTGAAATAGTCAAAGCTGGTGGCTGGTTGATGGCCCCGATCATTCTCTGCGCAGTATTGGCGCTCGGAATCATCATGGAGCGCTTCTGGACCTTGCAGCAGAACAAGGTTATTCCCGAAGACCTCACTGCGCGGGTCTGGGGCTGGGTCAAGAACGGACAGCTGGATCACGAAAAAATTCAGTCGCTGCACCAGGGCTCGCCGCTCGGCCAGATTCTTGCAGTCGGCTTGCTGAATCGTGACCGGGATCGCACGGTGATGAAGGAGAGCATCGAGGACACCGGGCGCCATGTCGTGCATGAACTGGAACGTTACCTGGATACCCTCGGCACCGTCGCGGCAATCACGCCTTTGCTGGGCTTGCTTGGTACCGTCATCGGCATGGTAAAAGTATTCACTGCCATTACGACGCATGGTGTGGGAAACCCGGCAGTGCTGGCGGGAGGCATTGCAGAGGCGCTGATCACGACAGCCGCCGGCCTCACTGTGGCTATTCCGGCGCTGATTGGTTATCGCTATTTCCGTAACCACGTTGACGCGCTGGTTGTTGGAATGGAAAAGGAGGCAATCACACTCGTGGAGGCCATGCACCGGCGCAAAGACAGGGCGGACTCCTGACGATGAATTTGAAGGTCAGACCGCGCGCCGAGCCCGAAGTCAACCTGACGTCGCTGATCGACGTCGTCTTGCTCCTGCTGATTTTCTTCATGGTCTCGACCAGTTTCGTCAAGCAGTCTCAGATTTCGATTCGCCTGCCGCAGGCTGACAGCAGCGCCATTATCGAGGAGCCACCTGAATTCATCGAAATCATGATTACCGCGCAAGGCACATTCTTGCTGAACGGCGCTGAGCTCATTAACAGCCGGCCCGAAACCATTCGTAACGCACTGCAAAAACTGTCCGGCGGCAACACCGGCTTACCGCTGACGATCAGTGCCGACGCCATGGCCAAGCATCAGGATGTGGTCAAAGCGATGGACGTGGCAGGCAGGATGGGCTTTGAAAAAATCAGCATCGCCACGATCAATGAACCTGACGACTAGAAGACGGCCCTTTGTCTAATCAAGCAGAAACCAAGGTCATGGAGGTTTATCGCCGCTTGCTCGGTTACGCGATGCCGTACTGGGTGGTGATGATCGTTGCAGTTGTGGCGATGGCCGCGTCCGCGGCTGTGGAAGCCGGGTTGATGCTGCTGCTGAAGCCGCTGACTGATGAAACCTTCGTGGCCCACAATGATGCGGTGACTCGCTGGATGCCGTGGGCCTTTATCGGTATTTTCGTTGCCCGCGGTGTCGCCGGTTTTGGCGCGGAATTTTCCCTGGGCTGGGTCGGCCGCGGTGTGATCAAGTCCCTGCGGCACGACGTCTTCAAGAAGTTCCTGGTATTGCCGGCCAGCTATTTTGATCGGCATTCGTCGGGCCACCTGCTGTCTAAAATCACATACAACGTGGAAATGGTTGCAGAATCGGCGACCAACGTTGTTACCGTCATCGTACGCGACACACTGACAATCATCTTTGCGGTTGGCGTCATGCTCTATAACAGTGTGCGACTGACCCTGCTCGTCGCAATTGTTGTGCCGTTGATTGCACTTTCCGTACGCATACTCAGCCGCACCTTCAGGCGGTACAGTTCGCGCATCCAGGATTCGGTGGGCGAGGTGTCCCAGGTGACGGAGGAGGTCGTGCAGGGCAACCGCGTCGTCAAGGTGTTTGGTGGCCAGGACTACGAACTGAAGCGCTTCATGCAGGCGAACAACAAGAACGAAAAACAGAACATGAAGCTCGTCGGAGCCAAAGCGCTTGGTGTCGGAGTTACGCAGGTCCTGTTTGCTTTCGGTATTGCCGGGGTTGTGTATGTCGCGGGCATCGAGTCGGTGCGCAGCAACGTAACGCCTGGCACGTTTGTCTCGTTCCTCGGGGCGATGATCCTGCTGCTGCAACCGCTGCGCCGCTTGACCAACGTGAATGCGTCACTTCAGCGCGGCATTGCGGCGGCAGACAGCTTGTTCAGGATTCTCGACGAACCGGCAGAAAAGGACTCGGGATCATTTTCCAAGCCCCGTATTGACGGTGATGTCGAATTTCGCAACGTGCGCTTTACCTATGGTCGCAACAAGGAAGCGGTGATCGACAACCTGTCGTTGCGGGTGCAACCCGGGCAGACAATCGCCATTGTGGGTCGGTCGGGCGGTGGCAAATCAACACTCGTAAGCCTGTTGCCAAGGTTTTACGACGTGGACAGTGGCACGATCCTGGTCGATGGCGTACCGATAGAGGACTATCGGCTGGATAACCTGCGCAGCAACATCAGCCTGGTGAGCCAGGATGTCGTGTTGTTCAATGACACGATCGCGGCCAACCTGGCTTATGGCTGTCTTGAGGAGTGCAGCGAGGCGACATTGCGCGAGGCGGCCGAGGCTGCTTTTGTCATGGACTTTGTCAAAGACATGCCGAATGGCCTTCAGACGATAGTCGGCGATCGCGGTGTCCTGTTGTCGGGCGGACAGCGCCAGCGCATAGCTATCGGTCGGGCGCTGCTGAAGAATGCGCCAATCCTGATTCTCGACGAGGCTACGTCTGCGCTGGATACGGAGTCGGAACGACGCATCCAGTCCGCACTCGGTAAATTGATGCAGAACCGCACGACGCTGGTGATTGCGCACCGTTTATCGACCGTTGAAAACGCCGACAGGATCATCGTCATGGACCAGGGCCGCATCATCGAAGCGGGCACGCACAGCGAATTGCTCGCCAGGAATGGCCAGTATGCAAGCCTGTATAACATGCAGTTCAGTGACGAATAGTCGCTGAACACTGGGTTGGATCAACACCGGGTAAAGAGTTTGTACGACTGGTTGCAGCACATCTGGTATGGAAATGGCCGAGGCGGGTGGTTGTTATTGCCCCTGACCTGGATTTACCGCCTGCTGATCGAATTGCGGTTGCTGCTGCTGAAGCTTGGTGTGCTGCATCGCGAGACGCCGTCATTGCCGGTTATTGTTATTGGCAATCTCAATGTTGGCGGTACCGGTAAAACCCCTTTGACGCTGGAGCTGGCTAACAGGTTACGGCAGAAGGGCTTTCGGCCGGGCATTGTCAGTCGCGGTTATGGCGGCATCAAGGGCGCAAAGCCTGTACTGGTGTCGCCAAAAAGTGACCCGTCGATTGTCGGGGACGAGCCCGTGCTGTTGGCGAGGAACACCCAATGCCCGGTAGTCGTTCATCCGGATCGCGTTGCCGCCGTAGAACGCCTGGTCGAGGAAGGCGCCAATGTCGTCATCTCGGATGATGGGCTGCAACACTATCGCATGCGACGGACCTACGAAGTGGTCGTCGTCGACGGCGCCCGGGGCTTCGGTAACGGTCGGGTCCTGCCGGCCGGGCCGCTGCGCGAGCCTGTGGCAAGGCTGAAGTCGGTGGACCAGGTTATGATTCATGGCAGCTGGGAGATGCCGACCGCAGCGCCGCCACATGCCATGAATTTCGACTTGCGCGCCACGACTGCTATCAGCCTGGACGATGGCAGTAGCAGGCCGCTGGAAGAATTTTCCGGCGTAACTGTTCACGCGGTCGCCGGGATTGGCAACCCTGCCCGGTTTTTTGCGACACTTCGAGTGCACGGGATACGCGTCATCGAACACCCCTTTCCGGATCATAAAAAGTACCGGGCTGAAGATTTGTCATATAGTGATGGGCTGCCGGTGTTAATGACGGAAAAGGATGTCGTCAAGTGCCATGAGCTCGGCGTGACAAACTGCTGGTATGTGCCGATAGAAATCGTGGTTGAGGAAATGGAATTTGCCGGCTGGCTGGAACATCTCGAAAACTGCCTGGCGCAGGAAAAACCAATAGCAGGAATCAGGTACCGATGAGTGATTTTATAGTTGTTATTCCGTCGCGCTACGGTTCGACCCGTCTGCCGGGTAAACCGCTACGCGAAATTCGCGGCAAGACGATGATGCAGCGCGTGCACGAGTCTGCGATGGCGAGTGGTGCCATCGACGTTGTGATAGCAACTGACGACATACGTATTCGCGGTGTGGCAGAAGGCTTTGGCGCCAAGGTTTGCATGACGTCAAGGACCCATGAGTCGGGCACCGAGAGAATCGCGGAAGTCAGCCAGCAACTGGGTTGGGCCGATGAGCAGGTTGTCGTGAACCTGCAGGGCGACGAGCCGATGATGCCGCCGGCTTTGATTGCCGAGTGCGCCGGCCTGCTTGACGATGGCGAGGCGGATATTGCAACGCTGGCAAGCCCCCTGGAACACTTTCGTGACTGGCAGGACCCGAACGTGGTGAAAGTGGTCACCGATCGCGAGGGTCGCGCCCTGTATTTCAGTCGTGCCTCGATTCCGTTTGCGCGCGATACCAGTGGCCGGGACGTCATCAAGAGAACTGCGTTGCAGCATCACGGCATCTATGCCTATCGCTGCGCGGCCTTGCGCAGATTTGTTGCGGCCGGAAGTTGTGAGATCGAACAACTGGAACGACTGGAGCAGTTACGCGCGTTGTGGCTCGGCATGCATATTCGTGTCGGTATTGCGTCGCAACGACCCGGACCCGGCGTGGATACCGAAGAAAACCTGCGCACGGTATCGAAAATGCTCGAGGTCAGGGAATAGGCAGGTAAAACCGCAAAGGAGTTGAATGCGTAATGACGGATCCAGGAGTAGGTGTACTGTTTGTGTGTCTCGGCAACATCTGTCGGTCACCGACCGCGGAAGGCGTGTTTCGCAAGCGCGTCGAGAATGCTGGCATGGGTGCGCTTATTCGTGTCGATTCTGCCGGAACGCATGCTTACCACACGGGTGAACCGCCGGATCGTCGCGCGATTCTCGCAGCGCAGAAACGTGGCGTTGACCTGAGCGATCTTCGCGCACGCCGAATCGGGACCACGGATTTCGTAACCTTTGATTTCGTGCTGGCAATGGACGAAAGCAATTTGCATATATTGCGTGAGATGTGTCCCGAGGAACACAGCAGCCGTTTGCGTCTGTTTCTGGAATATTCAACGCGAGCCAAAGAACGCGAAGTGCCGGATCCCTATTACGGGGGCGCGCTGGGTTTCGAGCGTGTTCTGGATCTCGTTGAAGAGGCCTCGGACGGACTTCTCAAGACCGTGGCAGCGCACCTGGAGGCGCGTCGCGGCTAGCTGCAGCGACCAGCATTACTGCTGGTCGCCACGCTGTTGCATCATTCAGACAGACCGCTAATCCGTTTCAGGCTTGCTGTCCGGGCCCTGTGCCGGTGTGCGCGGTTCCCACGGCAACAATCGCTCGCCGGGTTGCCCGGGCTTTGATTCCACCTGTGGTTTTGCTGTCGTCGCCGGCTTTTCCTGCACCGGCTTTGGTTCGGTTTTCGCTTCCGGTTTGGGCTCTGCGGGCTTGGCCAGCTCAGCCTTCGCTTCCGGTTTGGGCTCTGCGGGCTTGGCCGGCTCAGCCTTCGCTTCCGGTTTGGGCTCTGCGGGCTTGGTCGGCTCAGCCTTCGCTTTCGGCTCTGCGGGCTTGGCCGGCTCAGCCTTCGCTTC
>DATCZF010000044.1:0-31744 GCA_036526055.1 Woeseiaceae bacterium | reverse complement strand
CTGGTCCAGGTTCTGCGGACCCTCGTTAACGTGCGTGACATGCACGGCCCGGTCGAAGGTTTCGAGTGCCTCCACCGGCTCGCCGAGCTTGAGCTGCGTGGCGCCCAGGCCTTTCAGCGGATTAACCAGGTAGGGGCTCAGTCGGCTGTCTGACCGTTCAATTGCGCGTATGGCGGCCGAAAAATTGAGCTCAGCCAGGTCATACTGTTCCAGCCGATACTGTGCGATTCCGAGATTTACGAGGGCCGCGGCAATATCCTTGTGATCCCGGCCACGTTCGCGGATGGAGAGCTCCACCAGTTGCTTTGCGACGACTTCCGCCTCGTCAAACAGTTCGTTGTTCAGCAATTCCTCAAAACGCCCGAACAGCGTGGTTAGCTCATCGCCATAATCGACAGCCTCGTTCGCAGGCATTTCACTCGACTCTTCCGCGGCGACTGGTGTATCGACATTTGGGAGTGTGTCATCCGTGTCCTGTGCCATGGCATCGGCCAGCAAGGACGCGGCAAGTATTGCGCTTAGCAGCAGTTGGCGGGTTGTGGCAGCGTTTGTCATCGTCCGGCGAAGCAGTTACTCAATAATCGGCAAAGTGAGCCCCCATGCGGCTTCAGACCGATATTGCGGATTTAAGTTCGCGGCCATGGCACGGAGGTTTTTAAGCTCCCTTTCAATATACCGCCTTTCCTTGTCGCCGCAAGCGGCAATTGGCGGTGTTGCCGGACCCGACCAGGTTGCCGCTTATTGATCAATTCAGTACGCGGTAGCCACGGCCACGCATGCAGCGCTTGAAGACCGCCTGTTTTTCACGGTCGGCCTCGAGGCCCGATCGCGTGCCTCCGTAAAGGCCGCCATAACCGGCACTTTTGCCGACATCGCCATCACCGATGGCGCCGCCTATGGCACCGACGACAGCACCGGTCGCAGCGCCCTTGGCGACGCCTTCCTCAATGCGGACCTGGTCTGTGTAGGCTTTGCACTCAGCCCAATCCTGTTCGAAAACCGCCTGGTTGACGCCCTTCAGATCGATAATGGGTTCCGGGTGCGCCGCGCAGCCGGCGACGAGTAGGGTGGTTATGATGCTTAATGAAAATGCAGCAGTAGGTTTCATGACTGTCTCCTCGGGCCCCGCATTAGACTACCATCATGCATACAGCAGCTGAACGAGGGCTGAAGGCGCTTTGAATATCGATATTCAGTGCGCTAGGCTGCCAGCTGCTGCAAAGCAGCAACGACAAGACGATTAAAGGCAAAGTAATGGCGAGTTCTACACACGGTTCGGCGGCAAAGGCAATTCTGTATGCTTTTCTAGCCAACTTTGGCATAGCCCTGTCCAAGAGCTGGGCTGCCTGGCTGACAGGGTCAGGCAGCATGCTTGCGGAAGCTATCCACTCCTATGCGGACGCCGGCAACCAGGTATTGCTGTATACCGGTCTGCGGCAATCGCAGCGGCCCCCGGATGAAAATCACCCCCTGGGTTACGGCAAGCTGAGTTATTTCTGGAGTTTCGTGGTCGCGCTGCTGCTGTTCAGTCTCGGTGGCCTGTTTTCCATTTACGAAGGCTTCCACAAGTTCCAGCATCCGGAACCGATATCCGAAGTATGGATTGCGCTCCTGGTGCTTGGCGTGGCGATCGTCCTCGAGGCGCTATCGCTGGCTGGCTGTTTGCGCGAGATTCGCCTAGTCAGGGGAGAGCAGCCGTTCAGAGAGTGGCTGAAGCATACACGTAATGCGGAACTTGTCGTCGTGTTCGGCGAGGATATCGCGGCGATATTTGGCCTCTGTCTTGCCTTCGGGTTTCTGTCTGTAGCGTCACTGACGGGAGACCCGGTTTACGATGCCATCGGCTCGATGTGTATTGGTGTGACGCTCGTTGTGATCTCGATATTCATTGCCACGCACGTGCGTTCGCTGCTGGTCGGGCGTTCTGCGGAACCAGTGATTCGCCAGAAAATGCGGGACATCATTTCAGCCAACCCGGATATCGCCGAAGTGTACCGAATGATCACCATTCAGTTCGGGGCGGACACGATGCTGGCTGCGAAAATTCGCATGATAGACGGAATTCCGCTGGGTCAGGCGGTTGCAAGCATCAACGAGATGGAGCGCCAGCTCAAAGAAGCAATACCCAACTTGCGCTGGAGCTTTATCGAGCCGGACACGACAGACCGGTAGCAGACGCGTTGCCATGAAAAAAAGGCGCCTTGCGGCGCCTTTTCTTATGCCGTCTTCTGAATGATGTGAACGTCCCGTTGGGGGAAAGGTATCTGCACGCCCTGCTGGTCGAAAGTCTTCTTGATGTTTTCGATCAGGTCAAAGCGCACGGTCCAGTAATCGCCGCTGGCAACCCAGGGCCGCAGGTAGAAATTCACGCTGCTGTCGGCCAGTTCAGCGACAGCAATCAGGCACTCCGGGTCCTTGAGAATGCGCTCATCGGCGTCGACCAGGTTGCGCAGTATACCCCTCACTTTATCGAGGTCATCGTCGTAGCTGACGCCGATGACCAGGTCGATCCGTCGCGTTTCCTTCCTTGAGTAATTGGTGATGATGCTGTCCATGATCTGCTTGTTGGGCACAACAATCTGCTTGTTGTCCCCGGTGCGAAGAATGGTGGTCAGGATTTGCACCTGCTCGACTGTTCCCGCAATACCCGCCGCTTCGACAAAATCGCCCACCCGGTATGGCCGAAACAGCACGATAAGCACACCGGCCGCGAAATTCGACAGCGAGCCCTGCAATGCCAGGCCTACAGCCAGGCCGGCAGCACCCATGACCGCGATCAGGGACGTCGTCTGCACGCCTACCTGGTTGATTGCGGCGATCACCACGAACGCCAGCATGATCATGTAGGCAAAATTGCAGACAAAAGTCTCCAGCGTCTTGTCGATTTCCTGTTTCTGCATGACCTTGTGCAGCGCGTTGGTAATCAGGCGTGCAACGCGGCGACCGATGATAAAGATCGCCAATGCCAGGAGTATCTGCAGCCCGAACTCCAGGGTCAGGGCCTGCAATTGAATCAGAAGGTTTTCCCAGTCCAGATTGGCGCCGGGGAGTTGCAAGTCATCCATATCCGTTCCCGTTATTTGTGTTCTGCAACGATAGCAACGTCGGCAATCTTATGCACCCGCAAGAGGACCAGCCAGTTGCCGAGTAACGTGAGTATAACGCCCGTCGCTGACAACAAGGACCATTGGTAGTCTTCGAGGACGGTCGATATCGTCAGTGCGACCACCGGAAACAGGACAGAACTGTAAGCCGTCCGTGCCGAGCCGATACGCCGCATCAGTGCGAGGTAACACCCAAAGGCGATCGCCGATCCCGGCAAGGCAAGATAAAGCAGGGATGCCACGTAGGAGGTCTCGGTGGAAAAATTGAATTCTCTGCCGAGCAGCCCGGCGATCAGCGCGGACAATGCTGCGCCCCACAGCATGCCGTGCGCGTTGACGACGATGACGGACAGGTTCTTGCCCGTGTTGGCATACGCTGCCATGTTGCCGAGCGAAGCGATGAACAGCGACAGCAGTGCAAAGATAATGCCGATCATCGTGTTGTCAGAGAGGCTGAGACGACCGATTTCCGGCCAGAAGATCAGCGCAATCCCGGCAAGCCCCAGTGCGGCGGCGATGACAATGCTGCCGTCGATCGGCGTTTTGAAAAAAAGGCGTTCATTGACCGTATTCACGAGGACCAGCGCGCTGAAAACCACCGCGATAAGGCCGGAAGTAATGTAGCCGGTCGCGTAATAGACGAGAAAATAATTACCGGAAAAAAGCAGCAGGCCCTGCAGGACGATCATCGGGTACTGCCGCAGCGGTATGCGCAGTGATCTGCCGCTCAGCAGCGCAAAAGCGAACAAAACAGATGCGGCAATCGCAAACCGGTAGGCCACCGAGACCTCGACGGCTACGGGACCCAGCTGGTAGCGAATCGCGGCCCATGTGCTTCCCCAGATCAGCACCAGGGTCGCATACAGGAACAACACCTGCATGCACGTCATCCTCAGGGTGAAACATTCAGCCTAGCGCAGGAATGCGCGGGCCGCACCAATAAAATCACGCGATTCGGCCCGTCAGATGCCCGCGGCGCCAAGCGCCACACTCCAACCACCGATCACCAGTGCAATTGCCGTGGCGGCGGCAACAGCCTGCAGTGCGCGATGGTCGAGTGACAGGCGGCTTCTTGCCAGCACTGCGCCTGCTGCAAACCCGAAGAGAAAACCCATCAGGTGGGCGCCGATATCCGTGTTGCCATCACCGGTGCCGGTGAATGCGAGTAATGCCAGGCCGCCGACGATCGGTCCAGCCCGGTAGGGCCATCGATCCTGTGCCATGAAGCGTGACATCCATACATAGGCGGCGACTATGCCCAGCGCGGCAAAGACTGCGGTGGATGCGCCGATGGAACGGTGTGAGCTGTCCAGCAACAGTGCATTGATCTCATTCGCCACGCAGGCGGCGAGCACGATGACCAGCCAGGCGACGCCGGAACCGAGCAGGCGGCCTGCAAACAGGCCAAACAAAGCCCCGAAACCCAGGTTGCCCAGCAAATGTTTCAGGCTGCCATGCAGCGTCTGGGCGGTGACCAGGCGCCATAATTCGCCCTGGCGAAGTAATTCGCCATCGACGCGGCCGGCCGCCACCCAGTCCTTGCCGAACAAACTGGTGCCGGCGGCCCAGGCAACCAGGAGGAGAACGGCAAAGTAGACGCAGAGGCCCGGCACCGCATTCTGATACACCGGCCGGCTCGGCGGGCGACTCGGTTTTGCACGAAGATTCTCGCGCGCATACTCGGCGAGCTCGAGCCGGGCGCGCTCAAGCAATGCGCCAGGTACCGCGATGGCATAGCCGGCTTCTCCCTCGAGAATTTCGTGCGGAATATCGACCGCGTCGAGCACGAGTGATCGTTCCGTGCACTGCTGCCGGCGTTGGCTTTCAAAAACGATTGACCAGGATGCTTCCATGCGCTGCATTGTGCCCGCAGGTCGAATGGGTGTCGAACCGGCGAAAAAACATTTGTTGTTCGTACGCTCAATCTACTGGGTTATCATCCCTGCAATACTTGCCGGGAGTTTCGAGTGCCGAAAGCGTTGTATCCGCTGTGGTTGTCAGGTTGCGCATTGCTGACTGCGTGCGCTTCCCACGACTACGTGCGGGATGCCGACAGCATTCAGACTGAGGTCGCTACCGGGGAGGACGCGGCCCCGGTGACATTGCCGCTTGCCTGCGACCAGGTAGGCGGCAGGGAGCTCACCGCGTTGCGCGAGCAATTCACGCTTGGCAACCTCGATCTGCGGGCGGCGGCGAGCAGGCTGGAACAGGCACAGGCTGCGGCGCGCGGGTCACGATCCGCTTTGCTGCCGCGGCTGGATTTATCGATACAGGGCACACGCGGCAGGAGCCGGTTCGGCAGTGGTAACTTTCTGTTCGACACCGGGCTGGCTAACCAGTACCAGGCCTCGGTCGCTGCATCCTATGAAGTCGATGCGTGGGGACGGGTCCGCAACAACTGGCGCGCGGCAGACCTGGACGCGGCAGCGACGGCCGAACTGACCCGCAGTCTCAGCATATCGTTGTCCGCCCAGCTTGCCGATGCATGGACAGCGCTGGTAGCACAACGCCAATTGCTCGACCTGCTCGATGTTCAGCGGGACACGGCGAAGCGATTCCTGGAGCTGATCGAGCTGCGTTTTCGGCTGGGCCAGGCGACCGCGGCTGACGTCGCGCGGCAACGCCAGCAGGTGCTGATGATTTCCGGTCAGCGAGAACTGGCGCTGGCCCGCTGGGAGGCCTTGCAGGCCAGCGTGGCGACGCTGCTCGGAAGCCACAGCGACAACCTGGACTTACCCGATACGCGCGAATTGCCGCCGGCTCAGCCATTGGCAGGCACGGTTCCCGGGAATGCGATAACGGGCAGGCCGGACTTGCAGGCTGCGTATTTACAGTTGCGGGCGGCGGATGCGAGGCTGGCATCGGCAACAGCCAGCCGGCTGCCGGTGCTGGGAATCAGCGGCAATTTGAACTCGGTGGAAAAATCCGCAGGCGACCTGTTTGGGGAGACCTTCTGGCAGCTGGGACTGAGGGCGAGCCAGGCTTTGTTCGATTTTGGCCAGCGCAAAGCGAATGTCGACGTTGCCGAGTCCCGTGCCGAGCAGGCTTACTACGAATACGCGGCAAGCCTGGTCGGGGCGGTCAACGAGGTATCGGCGACGCTTGCGCAGGCAGAGGCGCAGGACCGCTACCTGGTCGCCCTGGATAGCCAGGTGCAGGAAGCAGGCAGAATCCTGTTTCTCGTGCGCGACGGCTATCGGCTCGGCCAGCAGAACTTTCTGGACGTGTTGTCCGCCCAACAGGCGCTGCAAACGCTGCAACAGGCAATGATCGAGGCAAAACGGATGCAATTGAGCAATCGCATACAGCTGTGCCGCGCAATGGGCATGCCGGCTGGCGCCCCGGCAACTGAGGGACAGGCAGTATGAATGTGACAACTGCGACATGGTTCAAACCTGTCATGACGCTGGTCGCGGCAGCGCTGATATCGCTCATCGTCGTCGCCACCGAAAAACCCCCGGAACGCGTCAGCGTGGTTGATGAAGGCACACTGGTCAGCATCTTTACCGTGGAGAAGGCAACGCGGCAATTGCACGTCAGCGCCAAGGGCAAGGTCGTGCCGGCGGTGCAGGTGAGCGTGCGTCCTGAAGTGGGCGGCAAGGTCGTCTGGATGAATCCTGACTTTTTGCCCGGCGGTATTCTTGCGCAGGGAGACAAGCTGTTCACGATAGATGCCACAGACTATCAACAGGGGGTCTCGGTCGCCTCCGCCGCGTTGGCGGATGCAGAGGCAAGGCTGGCGCTCGAACGCGGGCGGCAGGAAATTGCGCAGAAAGAATGGGCGCTGTTCGAGAACGATCCTGCGGTTGCCGGCGTGAATTCCGCGCTGGCCTTGCGCCAGCCGCAATTGCGCAGCGCGGAGGCTGCGGTTGCTGCAGCAGAAGCCCGGCTTGAGCAGGAAAGGCTGCGTTTGCAGCGCACCGCGGTGACGGCCGAGTTTAATGCCGTCGTGCGGCGCAAGGCCGTCGATATCGGGCAAATTGTGGGCCCGCAAACCGAAGCGGCTCTCATTGCCGGAACGGATACCGCCTGGGTACAGGCTGCCGTTCCCGTCGAGCAGCTCTCGGCAATACGATTTCCCGGATCGGGCCAGAGCGGGGCGGCGGTGACGATTCGCTACGACATCGGTGCAAACGAAATCGTGCGCCAGGGGCGAGTGATCCGCCTTTTCGGCGATCTCGAGCCGGCCGGACAGATGGCACGCATCCTCATCGAAGTGGACGATCCACTCCAACTCGACGCCGAGGGCAGCATTGGTTCCAGCAGCCTGTTGTTCGAGAGCTTCGTCAACCTGCTCATCGAAGGACCGGACGTCGAGGGCCTGGTCGAATTGCCGCGTGCCTGGCTGCACAACGACGACACCGTCTATGTCTTTGCTGACGGTCGCCTGCAGATCAGGCAGGTGGAAGTAGCCTGGCGGCAGCCGGATTCCGTGCTGATTGCGGCAGGGTTGGAAGTTGGCGACAGGGTCGTGAACAGTCCGCTCGCCACCCCTGTCGAGGGCATGAAGCTTCGGCTGCAACGAAATGACGCGACGGCCTCCACCGGGACGGAAGCCACACCTTGAAGGATCTGGCGAGCAAACAGGGTCCGATCGCCTGGATGGCGAGCAACCCGGTTGCCGCCAACCTGCTCATGCTGTTTTTTATTGTCGGCGGCTTCGTGTTTGCGAGGGACGTCAAGCAGGAAGTATTTCCGGAAGTCGACCTCGATGTCATAACGGTCAACGTGGCGTATCCGGGTGCGAGCCCCGCCGAGGTCGAAGAGGGCGTGGTGCTCGCGATCGAGGAAGCCATTCGTGGCATTGATGGCGTCAAGGAAGTGCGCGGCCTGGTCTATGAAGGACGCACGACGGTTATCGCGGAATTGTTTCTGGATGCCGATGCGGATGAGGTGCTGAATGACGTCAAAAGCGCCGTGGATCGAATACGTTCGTTTCCAGCGGATGCGGAACGCCCCGTGGTTTCGGTGGCGAGCAATCGTGCCCAGGTACTGAGTATTCTGATTTCCGGGGACCTGGCCGCAAGGCAGTTGCACGACCTCGCCGAAAATGTTCGCTCGGACCTGTTATCCGAGCTGGACGTCACCCTGGTAACGATTTCCGGTTTGCCACTGGCGGAAATCAGTATCGAGGTTAGCCAGGAGAACCTGCGCCGCTACGGGCTGACACTCGAACAAATCAGCCAAAGAGTGCGCGCAGCGTCTATCGATCTGCCGGGCGGCGCAGTCCGCACCAGTGGTGGCGAAGTGCTGGTGCGTACGACGGAACGCCGCAATGTCGGCACCGAGTTTGCGAATATCGTGATACTCGGCAACAAGGATGGTAGCGAGTTACTGCTCGGCGACATTGCGACCGTGCGCGATGGCTTCAGCGAATCGGATACCGAGGCGGGTTACGAAGGCGAACCGGCTGCCCGGCTGAACGTGTTTCGAGTCGGCGACGAGTCGCCTTTGCAGATATCCAGCCAGATCAACGCCTATCTTTTAGAGAAGCAGCAGGAATTGCCCGACACTGTCACGCTGTCGGTCGTTGACGACACCTCCGTCATTTACCGGGATCGTATCAACCTGTTGCTGAAAAATGCCCGGCTGGGCGTGATCCTGGTGCTCATCGTGCTCGGCATTTTTTTGCAGCCGCGGCTGGCATTCTGGGTGACACTGGGCATGCCCATCTCGTTTCTCGGGGCATTCCTGTTCATTCCGTCATTCGATATCTCCATCAACGTCATATCGTTGTTCGCCTTCATTCTCTGCCTGGGTATCGTGGTTGATGATGCAGTCGTGGTCGGCGAGGCCGCCTTTGCGCAACGCGGACGCTTCAACGATTCCCTGACATCGGCGATCGCCGGAACGCGCGAGGTGATCACGCCGGTGATCTTTGGCGTCCTGACTACCGTAATCGCCTTCGCGCCACTGCTGTTTGTGCCCGGCAGCATGGGCAAATTTTTCCGCTTCATACCGCTCATCGTTATTCCGATTCTGCTCATTTCACTGATTGAATCGCTGGCGATCCTGCCGGCGCACCTTGGGCATGTGCGGCGCATTCGCGACTACCGCCCAACCGCACTGATGGCACCGCTATACCGCTGGCAAAAGCGTTTTTCGATTGCGCTGGAGACCTGGATCAACACGGGCTTCAAGGAAGCCGTGAGCGCCGTTGTCAGAGCCCGCTACCTGACGCTGTCGATTGCGCTGGCCTGCCTGATGCTGGCGTTCAGTATCGTCGCCAGTGGTCGCGTACCGCTGGTTTTCTTTCCGCGCATCGAGGCAGACCGGGTGGCGGCCAGCATCGTGATGCCTTTCGGTGCGCCGGCGGAACAAACCCGGCGCGTTATCCAGGAAGTCGAAGCCGCGGGTCGCCGGGCGGCGAGCGAGCTGGCCGGCAGTGCGAAGGATGAATTGGTCACCGGCTTTTACGCCGAGCTGGGCAACAACCAGCCCGAGGGGGAAGCCGGAATCTCTATCGGCGATCGCTTTGGAGAAGGCCACCTGGGCCTGGTAACGGCGTACATGGTACCGGGTGGAGACCGTGACATTGGCGCGCAGCAATATGCCGACCACTGGCGCAAGGAAGCCAGCCAGATTCCCGGCATCGACAGGCTGACCTTCGAAGCAAATGCCGGCTTTACGTCCGGCGGCGCCAAGTTGTCGGTCCGGCTCAGTCATCGAGACACACGCGCCCTCGAGGCCGCTGCGCGGGAGCTGGCGAACACGATGCGCAGCTATGCCGGAACCTTCGATGTCGACGACGGCACCGAGCTCGGCAAGAACCAGCTCGACTTCGAGCTGAAGCCGGCCGGCCGGGCGCTGGGTCTGACGGAGCGGGACCTTGCCATTCAATTGCGTAATGCCTATTTCGGATCCGAAGCAGTGCGGCAGCAGCGTGGCCGCGATGAGTTGCGCGTTTACGTCAGGCTGCCGCGCGAGGAACGGGAATCGTTGTACTTTCTCGAGAACCTGCTGGTGACAACGCCGCTCGGTGGCGAAATTCCGCTGTTCCAGGCCGCCGAGGTCGAGGAGGGTTACTCGTTTACGCGGCTGCGGCGTCGTGATGGACAGCGCGTCATCGAGGTGACGTCGGACGTCGACGAAAGCGTCGGCAACAGCTCGCAAATATCAGCGGAACTGTTTGCAACAGTGTTGCCGGAGCTGCACGAACGATTCCCGGGACTGACCTATTTCCGTGCCGGCGAGCAGGAGGCGCAGGCGGAATCCATCGACGCGCTTGCCAAGGGCCTGATGATCGCGTTGCTGGCGATGTTCGGCATGATGGCGATTGCCTTCAAGAGTTATACGCAGCCGCTGGTCGTACTGGCGGCGGTTCCCTTCGGGTTCATCGGCGCCCTGATTGGCCATATGATCATGGGCTATGAGATCAGCATGATCAGCCTGCTCGGCATGGTGGCCCTGACGGGCGTCGTGATCAACGACTCGCTGGTACTGATTTCTGCGGTCAACGACCGGGTCCGTGAAGGTTTGCCAATCATGCAGTCTGTTATCGAGGGTACCTGTCGCCGGGTACGTGCGGTGTTACTGACCTCGCTGACCACGTTCTTCGGGCTGGCGCCAATTATTTTCGAACAATCGTTGTCGGCGCGCTTCCTGATACCGATGGCGATCAGTCTCGGTTTCGGTGTGCTCTTCGTCACCGGGATCGCGCTCATCCTCGTGCCTTCGATCTACATGGCTTTGCATGACGTCAAGGTCGCCCTGTTGTCGCGCCTGCGACCCGACCTGCTTGACGAGGACACCGAGACAGCCGGGGAAGCCCCGCCTGCGGTGGCCGGAGAAGCCCCGGCGCGCATCGACTGGTAGTATAAGTACAGTTCAAATCCGCATGTCACGATCGAGCGTCGCCAAGGGAGGACACCCGCCATGCGCAAGAACTACAGTTTATGGCTGCCGGTTTTCCTCGCACTGATCCTGCCGGGCGCCATGACGACGCCGGCGCTCGCCGACGTTACCGACGTTTCACCCGGCGGCTTCACGGTCCGCCTTGAGATCGACATCGAGGCCAGCCCGGTCGACGTTTACGAGGCCGCCGTCGGACGAATCGCCGAGTGGTGGAGCAGTGACCATACGTTTTCCGGTGACGCCGCCAACATGACAATCGAGCATCGCCTGGGTGGCTGTTTCTGCGAGACTTTCGGCGAGGACGGTGGCGTCGTCCATATGCAGGTCACGTTTCTGAACCGCGGCAGGATGATTCGCCTGACCGGGGGCCTGGGCCCGCTGGGGCTGATGGGCGTCAGTGGCAATATGACCTGGGAGTTCGGCGAAGCTGACGCGGGAACCCGCTGGGTACTTACCTATGCCGTGGGCGGGTATTCGAGAGACGGCCTGGACAAAATCGCCGGGCCGGTTGACCAGACCCTTGAAGAACAGATGCAGCGCCTGAAAGCGTTGCTGGAAAGCGGCGCGACGGGCCAGTGAGCAGCGCCGGGCTACCGCATTGATCCTCACCTCCAACAAGAACCGCCCGTTTCATTTTGGCCCGTTTCCGCTGGAGCGATTGCCGCGTGACCCGTCGCTGGCGAAAGAGGAACGGCGACGCCCGAGAGTATGCCGGGAACCGCGGCAAACTAGAGACGGAGGCCGCCTGGGCGAAGCCATCGCACATTATCACGCGATTTTTGATCAGCTTCGGGAATGTCAGCCCGCCCAGGCAAAAGCGCCTGTACCGCAAAACCTCGAGCGGCGCAGCATCGACATCAAGGGGGCGGCGTACTTTCTCGATGCAAGCCAGGTTGGCATCTGTGCGCTCGACGAGAATTGCTGGTACGAGGAGGGCATCACACCGGGCCATAGCCATGCGATTGTCATCCTGGTCGAGCATGCCCGCGTTCCGGATGCGGACTCGCCGGCAAGGGAATGGACAGCGGCCTGCGTACGCGAGGCGGCGGATTTTCGCGCTTACGAGATCGCCGTAAGCGTGGCACAGCATGTCCAGATCATGGGCTTTGCAGCGCGCGCCCATGATGACCATGCGGGAATGGTCGATGCCAGGAGACTCGCGGTCCTCGCCGGACTTGCGCTGCGCTCGGGTGAACGCATCGTCAATCCGTTCGTCGCCGAAAGGTTTTCACTCGCCGTCGTGACGACGGAGTACGAACTGAGCTGCGACGAACCGTTGGCGAGGTCGGCTGCTCGGGCAGCCGGCATTGGCTACTGGCTCGGCATCGGTGGGGCGGTATCCGGTATCGAGCGAAACCGGCAGCGAAAGCGGCCTTCACACCTGAGCAAATTTGCGATGGAGTCGATCGAGCGGGTCGAGAGACCGACCACGCTGATCCTCGACGACGAGGTGCCCCGGGTGCCGAAGCGCGCATCATTCTTTGACCGGGCGAGCCATGGCGATCTCGGGCCGAGGACACAGCACGAAAGAACACGCTTTGCGTTCAAACATCCCCTGGCGATGGCCATGCTGTTGCAGATTCGTGCCATGGTGGAACAGCAGGACGGCCCGGTGCAGTCGGCAGCGGCCGCAGGGCGTGATGACGCGGCGGCCAACAGTCGCGCCGTCAAATCGCTGTCCTATTTTCTCGGTGCGGAACTGACCGGCATTTGCGAAATTCCCGAATACGCCTGGTACTCCCACGGCGATGGCGGCAAGCCGATCGAACCACGGCATCGCTACGCGATTGTCATGCTGATTGACCAGGGTTACGACACGATGGAGGGCGCGTCGGGTGACGATTTTATTTCCGGCGCACAATCGATGCGCGCCTATATGCGCGGCAGCGTGATCGCGGGCGTGATGGCGGAGCATCTGCGCGGGCTCGGATTCACGTCCCGTGCCCAGACCAATGCCGACTCCGAGGTGCTGCACATCCCGCTGATCCTGTGGTCGGGATTGGGCGAGTTGAGCCGTATCGGCGAACTCGTCCTCAATCCTTTCGTCGGACCGCGATTCAAATCGGTCGTCGTCACGACCAACATGCCGCTCGAGGCGGACAAGCCGATAGATTTCGGGCTGCAAAGCTTCTGCCAGCACTGCCGCAAATGCGCGCGCGAGTGTCCCTGTGATGCCATATCGTGGGGCGACAAGGTCATGTTCAACGGTTATGAGATGTGGAAACCTGATGTCGAGCGCTGTGCCCGATACCGCATCACCAATCCGCGTGGCCTGGCCTGCGGCCGTTGCATGAAGACCTGCCCGCTGAACAAGGTGGTGACCTGGGATGGACCGCTGGCAACGACCGTGGCGAGCTGGCTGGGGATTCATGCACGCTGGCTGAAACCCCTGCTTGTGCCCGTTGCAACCTGGCTGGATGATCGCCTCGGCTATGGCGTGAGAAACCCGGTCAAGAAATGGTGGCTGGACCTCGAAATCGTTGACGGGCGCTGTGTCGCGCCCCGGCGCGGCGTCAATCAGCGGGACCTCAACGTGGAGCACTCGGTCGACCCGCAGAAACAGAAAATTGCCTATTACCCGGCGAACGTGACGCCGTCTCCGCAAGCTGACGGCCGCGCCGTGACGCCTGAGCGAAAAGCCGCACTGGCGATGGCCGACAAGCTCGAATCACCGGTTGCCGCCAGCGAGCGGAAGCTGGCGGGAAAGTCGGGGCCGGCGCATTATGAGGTGGTTTTCATACCGGCAGACACCGACAGGGATGTGGCGAAATGAACGACAAGCTGAGTTCTCTCCCCGATGCCAGGCCGTCCTCGACGGTACTGCTGGCGCGCGGCGGATCGTCGGGGCCCGAAATCCTGATGGTCGAGCGTCACCGGGACGTTGCGTTTGGGGCAACGTACGCTTTTCCCGGCGGTGTGCTGGAAACGGCGGACGTGGCAGCGCGCGCCTTTTGCCAGGGACTCGACGATCGCGAGGCGAGCGACTGCCTTGGCGTCGCGAGCAATGGCCTGGACTATTACAGCGCGGCGATCAGGGAATTGTTTGAGGAAACGGGCGTCCTGCTTGCCCGTCATGGCGATGGCCGCTGGGCATTCGCCAAACCGCAGGTCGACCAGGATGCGCTCTGCCGCTTGCGGGAGCGCTATGTGTCGGGAGCCGAACGCTGGGAAGAACTGCTCGCGGCCAACGCGCTGCACCTCGCGGTGGATGTTCTGAATTACGTCAGCCATTGGGAGACGCCGATCATTCGCGCCAAGCGTTTTTCCACGCGATTTTTCGTTACGGAGTTGCCGCCCGGACAGGCGGTGCAACACGACGGCGTGGAAATTGTCGGCAGTCAGTGGCTCAGCCCGGCGAACGCGCTGCGCCTGGGCGAGAGCGGTGAAATCAAACTGCCGTTTCCAACCACTCGAACCCTGCAGCAAATCGCCGCGTTCGAGACTGTCAGCGAACTGATGACATGGGCCAGGAAGCGCAACGCGGCGCTGATTCAGTGCGTACGTCCCGTCGTTATCGCCGGCAAGAACGGCTTTCGCATCACGATTCCCGGCGACCCGGATTATCCCGGAGACGACCGGTGACCGAGGACTCGCTTCGAGTCGGTGAGGCGTTTGAGGTTGCTCCGGCAGCCCGCCGTTTACTGGCGCCCAACGGCAGCTTCATGACCGGGCCGGGAACGAACACCTACCTGCTTGGTACGACGGAGATTGCCGTCATCGATCCGGGTCCGGCAATTCACCAGCACATCGAGCGCATTATCGAGGTGGCCGGCGCACCGATACGCTGGATCCTGGTCACCCATACCCATCCGGACCATTCGCCCGCCGCTCGGGAACTCGCGGCCCGAACCGGCGCCCGTCTGTACGGCCAGCCTGCGCCGCACGGTCCACAACAGGACAAGAGTTTTCAGCCGGACCGGATTCTTAAGGACGGTGACATTGTCAGCGGGCCGGAGTTCGAGCTGCAGGCCGTGCACACACCCGGACACGCCTCCAATCACCTGTGTTATGCCTGGCCGCAGCGACGCTGGCTTTTTACCGGTGATCACATCATGAATGGCTCAACGGTCGTCATCAATCCGCCGGACGGCAACATGAATGATTATTTGCGGTCGTTGCGCCGGGTTGCACAGATGGACCTTGCGACACTGGCGCCGGGACACGGTGACCTGCTCGCCGAGCCGCGGCGGGTCGCGGAATGGATCATTCAGCACCGTCTCGAACGCGAGGCCAAAATCGTCGCGGCAGTCAGGAAGGCAGGCAGCGCCACGGTCGAGGAACTGGTCGAGGCCGTGTACGACGATGTTCCGGATTACCTGCACCGGGTCGCAGAACGTTCACTGCTGGCCCACCTGTTGCGGCTGGAGGAAGAAGGTCAGGCCAGCAGTGTCGATTCGCGCTGGACCCTGGTCCACTCAGCCTGATTCGGCAGCGAGATCGGCAAACGAACGGCCACTTTCCGCAAGCTCGCGAAGCAGCGCCGGCGGTTCCCAGTACATCGGGCCAAAGCGGTCACGAAACTCGCACACCCTGGCGTACACCTTGTCGAGTCCGATGCTGTCGGCGTAGTGCATCGGTCCGCCGCGGTGACGCGGAAAACCGTAGCCGTACATCCAGATCACGTCGATATCGCCGGGCCTGCTGGCGATACCGTCCTGCAGAATCCGGGTGCCCTCGACGATCAACCCATAGATGCAGCGCTCGACGATTTCCTCGGCACTGATGTCGCGCTGCTCGATGCCGAGTGCGTCGGCTTCCGCCTTGATCAGGTCATGCACCAGCGGGTCCGGAATTGGCTGACGCGATCCCGCTTCGTAGAGATACATGCCCTTGCCGGTTTTCTGTCCGTAGCGGCCCATTTCGGCGAGCTTGTTGGCAACGCGGTAAAACCGCGGATCATCGGGCAGGTCGGTCCTCTCCTGGCGGACCTTGTAGCCGACGTCGAGCCCCGCCAGGTCGCCGACCGCGTTGGGCCCCATCGCCATACCCCAATCGTGGAGAGCCTTGTCGATGGATTCCGGCGCGGCGCCCTCCAGCAGCATCAGCTGGTTTTCGCGCCCGTAGCTGTACAGCATGCGATTGCCAACGAAACCGAAGCAGTTGCCGACCACGACGCCGATCTTGCCGAGTCGCCGAGCCAGCGTCAGCGACGTTGCGATGACGTCATCCGCCGTGTGGCTGCCGCGGACGATTTCCAGCAGCTTCATGATGTGCGCCGGGCTGAAAAAATGCAGGCCGATGACGTCTTTCGGTCGTCCGGTTGCCGAGGCGATGGCATCGATGTCGAGGGTCGAGGTATTGGTGGCGAGGATCGCGCCGGGTTTGCAGACGGCGTCGAGTTGGCCGAAGACTTCCTTCTTGATGGCCATTGTTTCGAACACGGCTTCGATGACGATGTCGACGTCGGCCAGGTCGGCATAGTCGCTGGTTGTCGTCAGGCGTTGCCGACAAGCCGCCGCTGCCGCTTTGTCCAGCTTGCCGCGCTCGACGCCGCCGGCGAGTAATTTCTCAATCGTTTGCGTGCCGCGTTTCAGGCCCGCGTCATCACTGTCGAGCAGGAACACCTGCATGCCGGCATTGATGCACGCATAGGCGATGCCGGCGCCCATCGTGCCGGCGCCGATAATCGCCGCGCTTTGCAAGGGCCGGGTCGGCGTATCCCTGCCGAGGCCGGGCACGCGCGCTGCCTCCCGTTCGGCGAAAAAGGCATGCCGCAGACCCGCTGACTGCGGCGAGTTGCGACACTCGGCAAACAGGCGCCTTTCCTCGGCGACGGCCTCGTCGAACGACAGGCGCAACGCGTTTTCGACGCAGGTGACGATCTGTTGCGGGGCGAACAGGCCGCGGGTCTTGCGCACAATCGATTGCCGGTAGTCGGCGAAAAAGTTTTCCGCCACGGGCGTCACCGGCAAGTCCCGGGTCCGGCGCGGCGCCACGTTTGCAGCCACCAGGTCTTGGGCGTATTGCAGGGCGCCGTCGAGCAGATCGCCGTCCGCGAGACGGTCGATGATGCCAGCCTGGAAGGCTTGTGGCGCGGGCAGCGGATCGCCGGCAATCATCATGTCGAGCGCGGTCTTGACCTCCGTCAGGCGAGGCAACCGTTGTGTACCCGTCGCTCCCGGCAACAAGCCCAGTTTGACTTCGGGAAGGCCGACGGCGGCATCGGGCCGGGCGATGCGAAAGTGACAACCCATGGCAACCTCAAGGCCACCCCCCAGCGCCGTACCGTGAATCGCGGCAATTACCGGCTTGCCGCAGGCTTCGATACGGTTGACGACATCCGGCAAGTGCGGTGCCTGTGGCGGCTGGCCGAACTCTCGAATGTCGGCGCCGGCGATAAATGTTCGGCCCTCGCAGATCAGGACGATCGCTTTGACAGCGTCATCGCCGTCACAGGTTTCCACGGCCGTCTGAAGGCCTTCGCGTACCGCATGAGACAGCGCGTTGACCGGCGGATTGTTTATCGTAATGACGGCGATGCCGTCCTTCGTGCTTGTGCTTACCGGGCTCATCCCTGTTTACCCCTTGTTCTATCTGGTGACAGTTTCGGTCTTGCCTGTCGCGGGCGTCTCGTCAGCGACGATGGCGCGGTGCCGCAATACTCGGCGTCCTGCCCGCAATCTCATCCAGTGCGGCACCGGTATACAGGCGCACCATGCGGTTGCGCCATGCCGCGGCAAAATCAGTATTGTCGAGTGGCCGCGCAGCTTTCTGGGCAGCCGCCATGACCAGCTCGACATTGTCCGGATCAAGCGGCTTGCCATGCAGCAGGCCGCTGACATTCGCTACCGCCATCGGGCTCGAGCTTACCGCACCGAGGAATACGGCAGCGCGCTCGACACAGTCTTGCGTATCGAACCACACCGCTGCAGCCACCGAGGCGACGGCAAAATCAACCGAATGCCGGCGGCGCAGTTTCCAGAAAGCGGAGCGACAGTGCGCCGCTGCACTGGATAATGGGACGAGGATTTCCGTCAGAATTTCATCGGGTTCCTTCGCCAGGAATTCGATGCCGTCGTCGCGGTACATCGAGGCCAGCGGAATGACCCGGTCGCCACGATGACTTACCAGCCGCACGCTGGCGTCGAGCGCGCACAGTATCGGTGCGGCGTCGCTGGCCGAGTGCGCCCAGCAGCGCGGTGAACTGGTTGCGACCCAGCACGTCTCGCCGCGTTCTTTCATGCAAAAGCCGATCGAGCGGCGCCATTCCTCTGTCTGGTTATAGAAGGTGCAGCGCGTATCGACGCAAAGGTTGCCGCCGATGGTTGCCATGTTGCGCAGCGGCGGTGCCGATATTGAGGCGACAGCCCGGTGCAGGGCGGGAAACTGTTCCCGGATTGCAGTATGCGCGAGCAGTGTGCTCAGTTTCGCAGTTGCGCCGATGCGAAGCGCAGCGTCGTCAAACCGAATCTCGTCGAGGCCCGGTATCGACAGCAGGTCGATGACGACGCCTGCATGCTGGCTTCTGCGCTTGAGGTTGGGCCACAGGTCAGTGCCACCGGCGACGAGGCGTGCGCCATCGTACTCGATCGCAGCAAGCGCCTCGGCGATGCTGCCCGGCCGGACAATCCTAACGGGTGGTAAGCGAAGCACTGTCCTTCTCCTGAAGCGCTGCGGCGCGTTCCTTCATCGTGCCATCCTGCGATCGTTTGCCGCTGCTTGCCCGGGACGGCAGGTTGCTGGCATGGCCATCGCCGCCCTCAGCGGGCGTCCTGATGATCAAGGGGTCGCCATAATCGATGGCGGGAAAGCGATCGGGGCCGACCCTGCCGTCTCGGCCTTTTTCCAGCGCGAGCAATCCCTTGTAGACCAGCTCCGGGTGCATGGGCACCTGTTCCACGCGCACGCCGACCGCATCGAATATTGCATTCGATAATGCCGGCATGATCGGCAACAGGGGACCCTGGCCAACTTCCTTGGCGCCGAACGGGCCGCGCTCGTCGTCCGTCTCGATCAGGTAGCTCGTGATCGGCGGCATTTCCTGCATTCCCGGACTCTTGTATTCGAGCATCGACGGCGCCCGATGAATGAGGGCGGAGCGAAAACGCTCCGGCAATTGCCGGTAAGCCTGTTCTTCCATCGTGGCTTCGCCGAGCCCCATGTAGACACCACCCTCAATCTGCCCCAGGGCGAGCACGGGATTTAACGCGCGGCCGATGTCATGCGCGATCCAGACATGCCGCACGTCATATATTCCGGTTGCCACATCGACCTCGACCTCGAGTACGGCAGCCGAATACGAGTAGGTCGGGGAAGGGCCGACCCCGGCTCCACGGTAACGCCCGGGTGAGCGCGGCGGCAGGTAACTGCCGGTCGTACCGAGCGTGCCGAAACGTGATTCGGCGATAACGACGGCCTCGCCAAAACTGAAAGCGTGCTCCGGATTCGAAGCGGGGAACACGCGGCCCTCTGCGAATACAAATTCATCGGCGGGCAGCTCCAGGTGCTCGCCGACGGCCTGTGCGATCAGTGCGCGCGCCCTTTCGGCAGCCTGGATTGCCGCCTGGCCCACCATCAGCGTGACCCGGGAGGAGTAGCTGCCGAGGTCGACGGGGGTCAGGTCGGTGTCTGCAACACACAGCCGAATATCCTTCAGGTCCACGCCCAGGACTTCTGCAACCATCAGGGCAAGCATGCTGTCCGAGCCCTGGCCGATTTCGGCCTCGCCACAGAACACGGCGATGGAGCCGCTGCGGTCCAGCTTCAACTGGACTCCGGACTGCGGCATGTGATTCCAGTAAATCGGCAGTCCGGCGCCCGTCATGTACGCGCTGCAGGCCAGGCCGAGACCGCGGCCACGCGGTAATTTGCCATAGCGCTCGCGCCAGCCACTGCCCTTGACGACAGCCTCGATGCATTGCTGCAGTCCGATGGTACCGAGGCGCAGCCAGTTGGCAGTGATCGTGTCGGGCTCGGCGAGGTTTTGCAGTCGCAGGTCTGCCGGATCGATGCCCAGCGCGTGTGCGGCCTTGTCGAGCTGCACCTCGAATGCAAAGCGCGGCTGCGGCGTCCCGTGACCGCGTTTCGGGCCGCAGGGCGCCTTGTTGGTGAAGGCGCGTGCGCCTTCGAACCAGTAATTGGGGAGTTTGTACGTCGTCGTTTGCAGGGCACCGGTGTAATAAGTGCTGGCAACGCCGTAACTTCCATAGGCGCCGCCATCGAGCGCCGATCGCAGGTGTTGAGCCGTGATGCTGCCATCCTTGCGAAACCCGGTTTTCAGGCTCATCAGCACCGGGTGCCTGCCGCGGTGACAATAAAAAACCTCTTCTCGCGTCAGCGTAATCTTGACCGGGCGACCGAGCTTGAGCGCCATCTTGGCAACGACGATTTCATGGTTGAACGGGTCGCTTTTACCGCCAAATCCGCCGCCATTGGGACAGGCGATCACGCGTATGCGGGTTGCGGGAATGCCGAGGGTTTTGCTCAGGGCCCGATGGACGTAGTGCGGCGCCTGGGTGGAGGAGTACAACGTTACGCGATCATCGTCTTCGGGCACGGCAATCGCCGCATGTTGTTCCATCGCGAGGTGCGTGTTGCCTTCATAAAAGAACATGTCGTCGAGCACGAGGTCGGCTTCCGCCATGCCGCCATCGATGTCGCCGAATTTCAGCGAAACTTTCTTGTGCAGGTTGCCATCGTCGGCATAGTCGTGAATTTGCGGCTCCCTGGTTTCCAGGGCATCGTCCAGTCCGGCCACAACCGGCAGCGGGTCGTATTCGACCCGGACGGCGAGAGCCGCCGCATGCGCGATATCTTCGGAAACTGCCGCAACCGCGGCCACCGGCTCACCAACATGCCGTACGCGGTCTATCGCGAGGGCATGTTCGTCTTCCGAAACCGGCATGATGCCAAACTTGCCGGGCAGATCGGCCCCGGTGAGCGTACCCAGTACGCCTTCCATGGTATCGAGCGCGGAAAAATCGATGCGACGAATCGTACCGTGCGGAATTTCACTGCGAACCAGTTTTAAAAAGCAGGTGCGCGGAAAAACGAGGTCATCGGCGAAGCGGGTCTGCCCGGTAACCTTGGCCCGCCCATCGACACGGCGAAAGGGTTTGCCGACCAGGTTGAATTTCTTCTCGGCCGGGGCGGTTTCCTGGTCGGGTGATGTCGCAGGCTTGTCGCTCATTCATTCATCCCCTTGATACGCCGGGAGCCTCTCAGGCGGGCGGCTTGGCGCCTGCCATAAGCTCGGGATCAGGCCGCCAGTCGTCGCCACGCAGTTTTGCGGCGGCCCAGCGGACCGCAGGCACAATTCTGTTGTAACCCGTGCAGCGGCAAAGGTTGCCGGACAGCGCTTCGGCTATTTCGTCGTCTGTCGGATCGGGATTGCTCTGCAACAGCGCATCCGCCACCATCAGCATGCCCGGCGTACAGTAGCCGCATTGCGCCGCGCCGAGATCCGCGAAACACTCCTGCAGCGGGTGCAGGCTGTTGTTGGTTTGCAATCCTTCGACGGTGCGTATCGCTTTACCGATCGCATCCGCCGCCAGCGTCAGGCAGGAATACACCGGAACCTCGTTGACAAGCACCGCGCAGGCGCCGCATTCGCCCAGTTCACAGCCGTGCTTGGTGCCGGTCAGGCGGCATTCCTCGCGCAGCACTTCGAGGAGTGTGTGGTGTGTCGGAAAGACGACCGAGTATTTTTCGCCATTCACCAGCAACACACCCGTGGTCAGGTCGTCTGCCGGGGGTGGTGCAATACTGGCGGGCTTGTCGGTCATTTCACGATCCAGGTATTGGTATTTCGCAGGGCCTCGTTGATGCTTGCAGAACGACGGAAGTTGCCTGGCAGCGATTCATAATAAGCGTGTTCAAACGATTTGCCGCTCGTGCTGCGCAGCACACCGAGCGCCACGGGGTCCTGCAAGTCTACCAGCAATTGTGCCAGCAATTTATTGCCCGCATCGTGCCGCAATACGCGTTCGGGTTCCCGGTTGGCGTCGATGACTTCGAGGCAGAGATTGTGGCTGTCGAGCGCCAGTCCCTGCTCGTTAGCAGCGCCGAAAACCAGGGGCTCACCCTGGCGCAGTCGCAATTGGTGTTGTGGGGCGCGCGCCTTATCCGTGAAAGCGGCAAATACCTCGTCGTTGTAGACGATGCAATTCTGAAAGATTTCGATAAACGCGCTGCCTTCATGGGCGTGCGCCGCGGCCAGGACTTCCGCCAGTCCCTGCTTGTCGGTATCGATGGCGCGGGCGAGGAAAGTGGCGCCGGCACCCAGCGCAAAGGCGCCGGCTGATAACGGCCGGTCAAGCGAGCCAGCCGGGCTGGATGGCGAGCGCGTGCCGACTCTCGACGTGGGCGAATACTGGCCCTTGGTCAGACCATAGATTTCGTTATTGAAAAGCAGCACCTTGATGCCGACGTTGCGGCGCAAGGCGTGCAATAAATGATTGCCGCCGATTGACAGCCCGTCGCCGTCGCCAGTTACGACCCACACATCGAGGTCGGGGTTGGCCAGCTTCAGGCCGGTGGCAACCGCGGGCGCGCGGCCATGAATCGTGTGAAAGCCATAAGTGTCGACGTAATAGGGGAAACGCGACGAACAGCCGATGCCGGAGACGAACACGGTGGTCTCCTTGCGGCAACCGGTTTCGGCGAGAAATTTCTGCATGGCCTTCAGGATGGCATAGTCGCCGCAACCCGGGCACCAGCGAACTTCCTGCGATGTGGCGAAGTCTTTCGGCAACAGGGGCTTGCTCATTGTGCGGCCTCCGATCCCGATGGCAGTTGCCGCAGGATTTCCCGATAAAGTTCATCGATAGTGAATGGCTGGCCGCTGACCTTGCAAAACGATTCCGATTGCAGCGACAGCTTGTCGCGCAGCAGGCTTGCCAGTTGTCCCATATTCATCTCTGGAACGAGGACGCGCGAGAAGCCCGCCAGCAGGTTTCCGAGGTTGGCGGGGAAGGGGTGCAGATGCCGCAGATGAATGTGGCTCGCGGCACGTCCCATTCGGCGCGCTCGCGCCACCGCCTGGTAGACGGGTCCGTAAGTCGATCCCCAGCTGACCACCGCGAGATCGCCGCTGGCAGGGCCGATTTCTGTTTGCTGGGGAGGAATAAAAGCGGCGACGGCAGCAAGCTTGGCGGCGCGCATTTGCGTCATGGCCTGGTGATTATCCGCCGCATAGGAAATGTGCCCGCTGTGCAGGTCTTTCTCCAGGCCGCCCAGGCGATGCATCAGTTCAGGCGTGCCCGGAGATACCCAGGGACGGCCCAGCGTGTTGCTGTCCCGATCGAAAACCTGCGCCTGGGCTTCCTTGCCCTTGACTGGCTTCGGTGCGGGATTGCTGGCAATGCGTTCGTAGGTGCTCATATCCGGAAGCAACCATGGCTCGGCGGCATTGGCAAGGTAACCGTCCGAGAGCAGGATGACCGGCGTCATATGGCGAATTGCGATCCTTGTCGCCTCGATCGCCGCATCGAAACAGTCGCCCGGCGAGCGCGCAGCGATCACGGGAATTGGCGTGTCGGCGTTGCGGCCATACACCGCCTGGTACAAGTCCGATTGCTCGGTCTTGGTCGGCAGACCCGTCGAGGGACCGCCGCGTTGCGAGTTCACGATCACGAGTGGCAGTTCTGCGCTGATGGCTAGGCCCATGGCTTCGGTCTTCAGTGCGATGCCGGGACCCGAGCTTGATGTCACGCCAATCATGCCGCCATAGGAGGCGCCGATTGCGGCGCAGATCGCGGCAATTTCGTCCTCGGCCTGGAACGTACCGACGCCGAATTTCCCCAGTTGCGCCAGCCGGTGCAGAAGGGGAGAGGCCGGCGTAATCGGGTAGGAGCAAAACAGCACGCGGCGCTCGGCGAGTTCGCCGGCGGCGGCAATGCCCAGCGACAACGCCTCGGCGCCCGTGATGCCGCGATATTCACCGGCAGCGAACTTCGCAGCGTCGACGGCAAACTGCGGCAATGCGGCGGCCAGTTCGGCAGTTTCCGCATAGGCATGCCCGGCGCGCAGTGCCGCGATATTGGCATCGCGAAAAACGTCCTTGCTGGCAAACTTGCGGCTGATCCAGTCGATGATCGGTTGCAGGTTGCGGTCGAACATCCATAGAAGAAGCCCGAGCGACCAGAAGTTTTTACACAGGCCGCTATCGCTTTTGCTCAGTCCAAATGGCTTTACGGCCTCCATGTTGAGGCGCCCGATGTCCGCCTCGATCACCTGGTAAGCATCCAGCTCTCCGGCGTGGCGTGGATCATGGTCGTAACCCGCCTTGAGCAGGTTGCGTTCGGTAAAGCTGTCGCTGTTGAGTACGATCAGGCCGCCGGGCTCGAGCAGGGGCAGGCTGGCCTGCAAAGCCGCCGGGTTAAAGGCCACCAGGACTTGCGGTGCGTCGCCCGCCGTCGTGATCGGGCCCGCGCCGAGGTTGATCTGGTAGGCGGAAACGCCGAACGTACTTCCGGCGGGCGCCCTGATTTCTGCCGGAAAATCGGGGAACGTCGCAAAGTCAAAACCGTGCAGCGCGGTTGATGCCGCAAATTGCGAACCCATCAGTTGCACGCCGTCGCCGGAATCACCGGCAAGGCGAATGACGATGGACTGACGGGTCTGGCTAGTACTCATAAACTCTTCTCTGCTCACCGCGCAAATCAGGCATGCGGCGCCGCGGCACTGAAATCGATTTCCCCTGCAGGCAGCAGGTATAACACGAACGCTTTGCCTTGAGTGACTGTCGGGTAATGACGGCTGCCGGGTTCGTAGACCAGCCAGCCTTCCCCATGGCCGTCGAACAGCGCATTTTCCGTGACCGGAATAATCATGTCGATTTCACCCTGCGGATGCGCATGAAACGGTCCGACGATATCCTCCATTGCGACGACATCGACGGAGAACCCATGCGTTTCCGGGCCGGGCTTCACGGCGCGACCATAGCGAATCCCGCCGGCCTCGCGTGCGCACAGCCAACCTTCGGCGCTGCCCGTATGGCAGAGTTCCCGCAGCCGGCTGAATACGTCGCCCTGCGGCGGAAACACCGCGTTAAGCGTCTCCTGCAGGGCCGCGTCCAGGGGTTCACCGCTGATTCTGGCGGTCACCGTTGCCAACAGCGCGTTGAATTCCTGCTGCGCCATACAGGGCCGGTCAGGCTGCGAGCCTGACATATTCAAAATCACCCGGCTGGCCGTTGATACCGGCTCGCGGTGGCGCGATCCAGCCAGCATAGGCGCCCGGCTCGGTCGCCGCTTTCATGAGCGACAGGATGAACTCGAGGTCGCTGCTGGCGGGCAACCACTGGTCGCGATGTTGTTGCCACTCGCTATCGGGGATGAGTATCCCTGCTGGGGTCGCGTTGACCATCGAGAACTCACCGACGGCACGATTGAATGCGCGGTGCGGCAGGGTCAGCTCGTAGTCAATGCCGAAGTCCCTGAACACCCGGTTCCAGCGCTTCATCACGTTGTCGCAGTCGGCAATGTAGTCATCGCACAATCGCGCGTTGATCGCACTGAGCGCGGCGACTTCATCAATTTGCACGCTGCCGTTCACGGGACGCGCGACCGGGTACGTGCTGTCCTGCAACTGATGATCATCCTGGATCATCTGTTCGCGGAAACGCCCTTTGAGCGAAGCATTGAAAGAATTTGCCGCGTTCGTGGAAATTTCTGCGCCGAACAGGTCGAGCGTGACCGAGAAATGGAAATTGATCTTTTTCTGGATTGTCGGCAAATCGATTGCGCCACGCTCGCGGACCGCTGCGATATTGGCCGGGTCAGTGATGCCATGTTCTTTCATGACTTCACAGGTTCGCTGGATGACGCGTTCCACGCCGGTCCTGCCGACGAACATGTGATGGCCTTCCTCGGTCAACATGAAGCGCGTGTTGCGTGCGAGCGGATCGAAGCCGGACTGTGCGAGCGACTCCAGCTGCATCTTGCCGTCGCGATCCGTGAATGTCGTAAACATGAAAAACGATAACCAGTCCGGCGTCGCTTCATTGAAGGCGCCAAGGATGCGTGGCCGGTCTTCGCTGCCGGACGTGCGGCGCAGCAAGTCGTCGGCTTCCTCGCGCCCGTCGCGGCCGAAGTACTTGTGCAGCAGGTAGACCATCGCCCACAGATGGCGGCCTTCCTCGACGTTAACCTGGAACAGGTTACGCATGTCATACAGTGACGGCGCCGTCTGTCCGAGGAATCGCTGCTGTTCGACAGATGCCGGTTCCGTGTCGCCCTGAATGACGATCAGCCTGCGCAGCATCGCGCGGTATTCGCCCGGCACGTCCTGCCACACCGGTTCGCCCAGGTGCTGACCAAAACCAATCTTGCGATCGACTTCCTGCGGCGCGAGCAGTATGCCCCAGCGGTATTCGGGCATCTTCACGAAGCTGAATTTTGCCCAGCCTTCAGAATCGACACCGACGGCGGTGCGCAGGTAGACCTCGCTTTCCTGAAAGCCGACCGGCCCCATGCTTTTCCACCATTCCAGGTACTTCGGGTACCAGGCTTCGAGGGCGCGCTGCAGTCGCGCATCGGAGGCGAGGTCCACGTTGTTCGGAATAAGCGATGAATAATCGACCTGTGTCATTGTCAGACTCTCCTGCGGTCAAAGCTGGCGCGCCGGCCAGTACCGTAAAGTTTGAGTGCGCCCTCGTCGCCGACAGCGTTGGGGCGTTGAAATATCCAGTTTTGCCAGGCGCTCAGACGCCCGAAGATCTTGGTTTCCAGGGTTTCCGGGCCGGCGAATCGCAGGTTGGCTTCCATCCCTGTCAGGGCGTCCGGCGAAAAGCTGGCGCGCTCTTCCAGCAGCAGGCGAATTTCGTCTTCCCAGTCGATATCGTCCGGTGCATAGGTAATGAGGCCTGCCTCAAATGCCGCCAGCGCGTCCAGGTCCTCCCCGCGGCAAGCCGCTGCCGACTCCAGTGCATTGGCATCGCCAAGAAAGCGTGTCTCCAGCCGGGTCAGTCCGTTGGCCATGCGCAGCATGCCGAAGCTGGCGTCACTCAGGCAAATAACCGGGGCAGGTCGCTCATCGCCGGCCAGCTGGCCGTCGAGCATGTAGCTGCGGTCGACCGCGAACAGCAGGTCCGCAAGGAAACCACGGAAACAGCTGCCCGGTTCGACAAACGCGAAGGTGGTCCTGGATGTTACGTCGAGACGTTTCCAGGTGCGCCGCAGATACAGGCGAATCTCGTTCATCAGCCAGTCGTCGGCGTATGCCTGCAGCTGTTGGTCGTAGGAATCCACCAGGGCGCTGTCACCCTCGGTCTTGATGACCAGCGTGCCGGTTTCTCCTTCGTTGAAGCGCAGGTGCAAAAGCGCGTCATCCAGCGCCCGGCACAGTGCGAGGGGCCAATACTCGCAGCCCTGCTGTTTGATCTCGGCCAGGCTTGCCGGTGCGGCTGCCGTCGGGCCGAGAATGGTCAGCGTCGCGCAACGCCGGTCGCGGTCGATGCTGATATCCAGGAATGGGTAGCGCACGCCATCGGCATGCTGCTCCTTTTGCAAGCGCGGAAAAGCAATGCCACTTTCATTCGCGGGCCGCCCGGAGTTTGCTGCCAGGCTCTCGGCCTGCTGTCGAACCCGGTCAGCGAAACGAGAGCGCGGCACGGTTTCATCCACAAGCTTCCATTCAACCGCACGTTGTCCCTTGACCCCTTCTTCGACCGTACAAAAGACGTCCGCCAGGTCGCGTCGGACATGGCGCTTGTCAACAACCCGGGTCAGGCCGCCCGTGCCGGGCAAAACAGCAAGCAGCGGCACTTCCGGCAGCGAGACGGCCGCATTGCCGTCATCGATCAACATGATGTATTCCGTTGCCAGTGCCAGCTCGTATCCGCCACCGGCTGCGGTGCCGTTCAGCGCGGCCATGTACACCTGGCCCGAAAAATTGCTCGCGTCTTCGATCGCATTGCGCGTTTCGTTGGTGAATTTGCAGAAGTTGACCTTGTGCGCATGCGAGGACAGGCCAAGCATGCGAATGTTGGCCCCGGCACAAAACATCGTGTCGAGCGCCGAGGTCAGGACAACGGTGCGAACTTCCGGGTGGCCGAAGCGCAGCCGCTGAATTGCGTCGTAGAGTTCCACGTCGACGCCAATGTCATAGGAATTCAGCTTCAGCTCATAGCCGGGAACCTGTGGCGCGTTTTCGTCGACCCTCATTACCAGCGTCGCAACCGGCCCGTCCAGCGCTATCGACCAGTGGCGATAGTCATCCGGGTGCGTGCGAAACTCCATCACGGGGTTGCCGGTTTGTGTTTTTGGGTCATTTTTATGCATAATAGTGCATTATTTCTTCAGGTTATTCGAAAATGATGCATGATAATAAACATGCCCATTCAATGAGGCAAGTTCAGTAAATCACTCTCAGACGATAGCGGGAATGCCAGTAAATACCACAACCGAAACTGAATTATTGCACGTGCTCGGCGAGCGCGTGCGTGCGCTGCGCGCGGCGCGCGCTCTGTCGCGCAAAGTCCTGGCAGAGAAGTCCGGCGTTTCGCAGCGTTATCTTGCTCAGCTCGAGCAGGGCAGCGGCAATATCTCGGTGTTATTGCTGGCGCGCGTCGCAGAGGCCCTGCGCGTCAGCGTTACCGATCTGCTGGCCGCGGATCGCGCGGTCAGCGCGGAGCAAGGCCTGATCGGCTCACTGGTCCGGGAGATGTCGCCGGAGCTGCAAAAAGTCTGCCTGCAAATGCTCAAAGACCGGTTTGCGATGCCGACGAAGGCGCGACGCCGTGTCGCGCTGGTGGGGCTGCGTGGAGCGGGCAAGTCGACGCTGGGCCGGCGGCTGGCGGCCGAACTCGACGTGCCGTTCGTTTACCTCGGCGGTGAAATCGAGCAGCTTGCCGGCATGAGCGCGTCGGAAATCTTTTCGCTGTCGGGGCAGGCTGGTTATCGCCGTCTCGAGGAACGCGCGCTGATCAAGGTGCTGGGCGAGTACGAGCACTGCGTCATCGAGACCGGCGGCAGTATCGTCACCGACGACAAGCTTCGCGAAACGTTGCTGGGTACCTGTTTTGTCATCTGGCTGTATGCGAGGCCGGAAGAGTACATCGAGCGCCTCATCCGCCAGGGCGATATCAGGCCGATGCAAAACCAGTCGGACGCCCTGTCTGATCTGCGCCAGATTCTGGCGGAACGGGAGGCAAGTTATCGGCGCGCACATGCGTCACTGGATACTTCCGGGCTTACGGTTGACGAGTGCGTGCATGCACTGGTACAAGCTGTGCCCGAAACCGCCTATGGCGGCCACTCTATAGACAGGAATTAGTATCGCAATGCCGAAGATCACCTATATCGAATTCAATGGAAAGCCCCACGAAGTGGATGTTGCCGTGGGACTGAGTGTCATGGAGGGCGCCATCAATAACAGCGTTCCGGGGATCGAGGCAGAGTGCGGCGGTTGCTGCAGCTGCGCAACCTGTCATGTCTATGTGGATCCCGACTGGAGCGAAGCGACGGGAAAAGCCGATCCGCTGGAGCGCGATATGCTCGAGTCCGTGATGGATCTGCGCGAAACCAGTCGCCTGAGCTGCCAGATCACGGTTACCGAGGACATGGATGGTCTGGTCGTGAAATTGCCGGAGCTGCAAATCTAGTTATGGTGATACGGTTCGAGTGAACCGCTCGAGCGGGCTTGAAGGAATCTTCCAGTTCGCATAATTTAGCCAGACCATCTTTTCGAGGAATTCAAGAATGACCTTCGTCGTCACGGAAAACTGCATCAAGTGCAAACTCACGGATTGCGTGGAAGTCTGTCCGGTAGATTGCTTTCACGAGGGGCCAAACATGCTGGTCATCGACCCGGACGAGTGTATCGATTGCACGCTCTGTGAACCGGAGTGCCCGGTGGAGGCGATCTATGCCGAAGACGAGTTGCCGGAAGACCAGCAGAAGTACGTGGCGCTGAACGCGGAACTCAGCAAAAGCTGGCCGGTGATTACGGAGATGAAGGATCCTCCCGGAGACTGGGAAGATTGGCGCGACGTGAAGGACAAGCTGCAATACCTGGAACGCTGACGCGACTGATCGAACTGCGCATGACAGCGGCGCCGACTAGGTCTGCGCCGCTGTTTTTTTGATGAAATCGATAATGACCGCGGCGAATTCCGGACCCTTGTCTTCCTGCAAAAAGTGACCGGCATTGCGGATTTTCGTATGCGGCTGGCCCCTGGTACCCGGCACATTATCGAGAAACGGCTTGTCGGCGCCTCGGGTTATCGGGTCGCGGTTGCTGAATGCCAGCAGGAACGGCTTTTCCCATTTCTCGAATACTTTCCACGCCGCCCTGTTTGCCTCGGTCGCCGGGTCGTTCGGGCTGATCGGCACGAGCCGTGGGAACGCGCGCGCGCCCGCCTTGTAGGCACGGCCCGGAAAAGGCGCGTCATAAGCCGCGACCACTTCGGGGGGTAATTCGCTTACGGTCCCGCTTTGCACGATGCGCCCCGGCGGAAACCAGGGGCTGTAGCGCGCAAACGCCCGCCAGATCCTGAAAGCACGGGGTACCGCCTGGTCACCGGTTGGCAGCCCGCCGTTGCCGAGAACGATTCGTGCGAAGCGCTCAGGCGCCTCGGCGGCCAGTCGCAGCCCGATCAGCGAGCCCCAGTCCTGGCATACCAGGGTAATCCCGGAGAGGTCGGTCAGCTCGAGGAAGCGATGCATCCAGTCGACGTGCCGCTGGTAGCTGTAATCGCCAATGCTTGCCGGCTTATCCGACTTGCCAAAACCAATCAGGTCGGGCGCCACCGCGCGCAGCCCGGCGTCCACGATGGGCGGAATCATGTGCCGATACAGGTATGACCAGCTTGGTTCGCCATGCATGAGCAACACCGGCGCCGCATCGCGCGGCCCTTCATCGACGTAGTGCATGCGCATGCCATCGATGTCGAGAAAATTCTCTGCAAACGGATAATCGGCAAGGTCTGCAAAACGGGCTGCAGGGGTCCGCATAACTCTCACGTCGGGTACTCCGTCAAAAATTCATGCGCCATTCTGAACAAGGCGAGTAGCTTATGCAAAGCTGCGGCTGATGAACCAGAAAACGCCGAGCGCACAAAGGCTCGCCGCGATGGCCTCCGGTATGACTCGAGGGAGCCGCCGGCGCATCGGGTAGGCGATGAGCACTGCGATCGCTATCAGCAACAGCTGGCCGGCCTCGACGCCCAGGTTGAACCCGAGCAAGGGTGCGAACAACTCTGCACCAAGCAAGCCGGTATCGACGAGAAAACCCGCAAAACCAAACCCGTGGACCAGGCCAAAGCAAAAGGTTGCAATGAGCAAGACGCTGCCGCTGTGGCTCGTCGCTTTGGCTCCTTCGCTGAGCGCGGCGGCCTGCAGGTAACACCAGGCAAACAGGGCGATGCCAAGGTAGGCGAGCACTTCGTGACCCGCAGCCAGCCCGAACGCGAACGCGATGACGCCCACTGTTGCGGCGAACAGGCCCGTGACGCCGGCCAGCAGATTGATTCGGCGATCCCGTAACAGGAAATACTCCAGCGCAATAAGCGCTACCGTGAATCCGATGAAGGCTTCGACGAGCGGTGCATTGGCGCTGACGTAGCCCAGCACGGCGGCGGCCAGGCTGGCGCTATGTCCCACGGTAAAACCGGTTACGGCGATCAGGCTGCGTCGAAACGTGCCGGCGACAAGCAACAGGCCTGCGAGAAATGCGATGTGATCGAGCCCACTGACAATATGCTCGACGCCAAGGTTGAAGAAATCCGTGAACCGATAACTCGCGGACCTTTCGTCGGTATCGAGCGCGATGCCGATACGGTCCGCAGTCAACAACGACTCTGCGACCAGCTGATCGTCGCGAAACACGCGCGCGTAATGGATGTG
>DATCZF010000043.1:0-3070 GCA_036526055.1 Woeseiaceae bacterium | reverse complement strand
AGTTTATTCGTGTTGCCGTCTTGATTCCAGCGCCTCGATGACGCTGGAGGTGCTCTTTGCATTACCCAGAGCGATCGCGACGTTTCTCAGCCAGCATTCATAGCCGATGCGGCGAATGGCGCTGCCCGCGGTTTTTTCTTCCCAGGCGCTTTTGTCCCAGGAAAACGCATCGACCAGGTCAAGATCGTCCAGCCCGTGGCGGGGCTGAAAATCTGCTTCCGTCGTGTACTGCGCAAACTTGTTCCAGGGGCAAAACAGCTGGCAATCGTCGCAGCCGTAAATGCGATTGCCGATTGATTTGCGGAATTCCAGCGGAATCGAGTCGCGCCATTCGATCGTCAGGTAGGAGATGCAGCGCCGGGCGTCCAGCTGGTAGGGCGCAACGATAGCCTGGGTCGGGCAGACGTCGATACAGGCGCTGCAGCTGCCGCAATGTGCGCTAGCCGCCGCGTCGGGCGGCAATGGCAGGTCGGTGTAAATCTCGCCAAGAAAGAACCAGGAGCCGGCGTCCCGATTGATCAGGTTGGTGTGCTTGCCGATCCAGCCAAGCCCGGCCTTTTCCGCCAATGGTTTTTCCAGGACGGGTGCGCTGTCGACAAAGACGCGATGGCCGAATTCGCCGGCAACCGCGGCGATCTGTTCGGCGAACTGCGCCAGTCGCCGGCGCATGGTTTTATGGTAATCACGGCCGAGCGCGTAACGGGAAACGTAGGCCTTGCTGGAATGATCCAGCTTTTCACGCGGGTCGGCGTCTTCATCGGGAAGATAATCCATTCTTGCCGAGATCACGCTGATTGTGCCGGGCAGCAATTGTTCCGGCCGCGAGCGACGAGTGCCATGCCTGGCCATGTAATCCATGCAGCCATGGAACTTCTGCCGCAACCAGTCGGCAAGTCGCTGTTCGGCGATCGCGAGATCGACATCGGTGAAACCGACTTGCTGAAATCCCAGATCGGCACCCAGTTGCCGGATTCTCCGTGCAAGCATTTCGGGGTCCAGGCGATCGGGGCGTGCGGAATTACTCAACTCAAACCTCATTTGTTCTGACTGGACGCAGTATAATTGCGGTTATGACGTCAATAACTTCGGAAATCTACTCGGTTGCGGCTGTGCGTGCCATCGATCGCTGCGCGATTGAACAGGAAGGCATCCCGGGATATACGCTGATGAGCCGTGCGGGCGAGGCCGCGACGGATTTCGCAGAGGAATGTTTTCCAGCCAGCAAGAACTGGCTGGTGCTTTGTGGTAGCGGCAATAACGCGGGTGATGGTTACGTTGTCGCGCGCCTTGCGGCCAAGAGGGGCATGCGGATTACGGTGGTGACACTCACGGCACCGGAACAGCTTGCAGGCGATGCGCGCCTGGCATGGCAGGACTATGTCGCCGCGGGAGGCGAGACCACGCCCTGGCCCGCTCCGATGAATGCTGACCTGGTGATCGACGCGATGCTTGGCAGCGGTTTGCAGCGGAATGTCGCCGGGGATTATGCCGCCGCAGTGGCTGCCGTCAACGCCAGTGGATTGCCGGTCCTGGCATTGGACATACCGACAGGGATCAACGGCGATTCGGGCGCCGTCATGGGCTGCGCAGTGCGCGCGGCTGCGACGATCACTTTTGTCGGCATGAAACAGGGACTTCTGCTCGGCCAGGGCCCCGACCACTCCGGGGAGGTGGCCCTTGCCGGGCTGGATGTGCCCGAGCATTGTCACCCGGACGGAGGCGGCGAGTTGCGGCATATTGATATCGAACTGCTCAAAACCAGGCTCGGCAGCAGGCCGCGCCAGGCGCACAAAGGGGCCTTCGGCCATGTCCTGGTAATCGGCGGAGGGCCGGGCATGCCAGGTGCTGCCCGGTTGTGTGGTGAGGCGGCCCTGCGCACCGGTGCTGGCCTGGTAAGTATTGCGACACATTCAAGTCATGCGGCGACAATCGCGGCAGCGCGCCCTGAACTGATCTGTCATTCGGTGGCAGGCGCCGAGGATCTTGCGCCGCTCCTGGCAAGGGCCACCGTGGTGGCGCTGGGTCCGGGGCTCGGGCGAACGACGTGGGCGGCTGAGTTGTTCGCAGCAGCCATCGGGGCGGACTTGCCCCTGGTTGTCGATGCGGACGGCCTGAACTGGCTGGCGGAGAAGCCGGACGTGAATCATGGCCGAATCCTGACACCGCACCCCGGCGAGGCGGCGCGATTGCTGGATATGGCGGTCGGGGAAATACAGGCAGACCGGGTTGCTGCTTTGAGGCAACTGCAGCAGCGGTATGGCGGGACCATCGTGCTCAAGGGCGCAGGCAGCCTGGTGAGCAGCAGCGGCGGTCGACCCTGGATCTCAACCAGCGGTAACCCCGGCATGGCGTCGGCCGGCATGGGAGACGTTTTGACCGGTATCATTGCCGGATTGCTGGCGCAGGGAGTGGAGCGCGAAGAAGCTGCCGCGCTGGGCGTAGAATTGCATGCGGTAGCCGGAGATTGCGCAGCGACGGCTGGCGAGCGGGGTATCCTCGCGTCTGACCTGATCGAGGAACTGCGTCCCTGGCTCAACCCATGACCAAAGACATCGAATTGCCAGACGTGGATGCAACGGAGCGATTGGGCGAAAACCTTGCCCGAGTGCTGCCTGCGGGTCCCGGGAATTGCCTGATACTGCTGCAAGGCGAGCTGGGCGCCGGCAAGTCCTCGCTGGCGCGCGCAATGATTCGTGCGCTGGGGCATACCGGCACTGTGCCAAGTCCGACCTACACGTTGATCGAGCCCTATCAGTTTGACAACAGGCAGCTTTACCATACGGACCTGTATCGCATCGCGGATCCGGAAGAGCTGGAGTACCTCGGCTGGTCCGACCTGCAGGGCGCAATACTCCTGGTCGAGTGGCCCGAACGTGCCCCGGAACTTTTTCAAGTTGCGGATTTACATATCAAAATGGATTTCTCCAACGGCGGAAGAAAAGCCCATATCGTCCCCCTGAGCCCGCTGGGCGACAGCATGGTCGATGCGCTGGCCGTGTTCTGATTTTCCTACTATCGGCATGAACTAGTCCTGCTATCTTTTTAATTTTGATAGAAAAAACATTGGATT
>DATCZF010000042.1:0-12521 GCA_036526055.1 Woeseiaceae bacterium | reverse complement strand
TTCAGACGTGTGCTCTTCCGATCTGGGCCGCCCAGCGGTGACCCCCTGGGCGGCCCGAAGGATGAGCTGACTGTCACCATGACGCGCGGCTTCAACCTCGCCGGCGCCGAGGCATTCGTGCGTGCCGACTACCTGCTGTATACCGACAGCCTGATGGACGGCAACAACGATCCGTTCAAGAAGCAGGATTCAGTGAGCTTCATCAACATGCATTTCGGCATACACCTGGACAGCATCGACACCGATATAACGCTGTGGGGACGCAACATTACGGATGAGCGTTACCAGCGTATTATCTTCGATGTGCCGCTGCAGGCAGGTCGCCTGGCATCCTATCCTGCCGAGCCGAGGACGGTCGGCATAACGATCCGCAAGGCATTCAACTAGATCGTAATCGCGTTACGACGCGAAAACGGCGCACACCTGAGTGTGCGCCGTTTTTTTATGCGCGGCAAAAATACCGGGGCGGAGACTCCCGAAGCCAACGCCTATGGCGTAGAATCGCGTGATGGCTGACGAACACAGGAAATCGCTCAAGGTCGGGCTCGCGCAAATTGCGCCGGTCTGGTTGCAGCGCGAGGCAACGATCGAAAAAGTCCGCCACTGGATCGGCGAAGCCGCTGGCCGGGACTGCGATCTCGTTGCCTTTGGTGAAGCCCTCCTGCCCGGGTATCCCTTCTGGATCGAGCGCACTGACGGCGCCCGCTTCGAGGCGGACCTGCAAAAAGACCTGTATGCCCACTACCTGGAGCAGGCCATCGATATCGAGGCTGGCGATCTGGACAGCATTTGCCGGCAGGCCAGTGAACTGGGAATCGCCGTCTACCTTGGAATCATCGAGAAAGCCGCAGACCGGGGCGGTCACAGCGTGTACTGCTCGTTGGTCTATATCGACAAGGCCGGCAAGATTCGCTCGACCCACCGCAAGCTGATGCCGACGCACGAGGAACGACTGGTGTGGGCTATCGGCGACGGCCATGGGCTGCGCACGCACAAGCTGGGGGCCTTCACGGTTGGCGGGCTGAATTGCTGGGAGAACTGGATGCCGCTGGCCCGTGCCGCGCTCATCGGCCAGGGCGAGGACCTGCATGTAGCGATCTGGCCGGGCAATCGGCGGAATACCGAGGAAATCACCCGTTTTATCGCAAAGGAAAGCCGTTCGTTTGTCATTTCCGTCTCGGGCCTGATGCGATCCAGCGATATTCCCGAAGACCTGCCGCACAGGGACTTGCTGCTGGCGACGGCGGATGACGTCATGGCGAACGGCGGCAGTTGCCTTGCGGACCCCACAGGCAACTGGGTGATCGAGCCGGTATGCGATGAAGAAACACTGCTGGTCGCCGAAATCGATCATAAGACCGTGCTTCGCGAGCGCCAAAGTTTCGATCCGGCGGGACACTACTCCCGCCCTGATGTTTTGCGCCTGAAGCTGAAGACCAAGCGGCAGCGCACGGTGAAACTCGATGATTGAATAGCCTGCCGACCGGAATTCAAATAAAAGAACAGCCATGCATACAATGCTATTGCCTGCGATCATCCTGGCAGGACTCAACATGTTAAATACGCCCGATCAAAACCTGCCCGAAGGCTATTGGCCGGATTCGAAAGTTCGCGAGATTCTGCAGCAAACCCAGCACATAACGTTGGCGCCGGACCTGGCAGGCCTGTCTGAGGCAGAACGCCGCGCGTTACCGCAGTTGCTTGCCGCCGGGGAGATCATGAACACGCTGTACGAGCGGCAGCTGCATGCAGATGCCGAAAATGCGCGCCACGCCTTGCTGCAACTCCACGAAGCCTCGGGAACATCGCAAGCAACGCAAAACCTGCTGGACCTCTACTACCTGTCCAAAGGCCCGATCGTAACGACCCTTGATAATCAGCGCGTGCCGTTTCTGCCGGCCGCAGCATTTTCCCCGGCCAGGAATGTCTATCCGGCCGGCGTATCACGTGAGAGCTTCGATCGGTTCCTGGCTATGAACAATGGCGCGGCAGACCGTATCCTGGCAGAGCGCAGCATAGTGCGCGCTGCGGCGCAGGCAGCTGATGACCTGGGGCAGCTTGCGCATTATCCCGAAGTCGCTGCCATGCACCCCGGCCTGCAGGAAGAGCTGGGCGCAATAGCGGCATCCGGACAACCGGCCTACTACGCCATTCCCTATGCGCTGGCTTACGCGGCTGAATTAAAGGAAGCGCGAAGCCACCTGGCAGCGGCTGCGACTATTTTGCAGAGCGAGTCGCGGGACTTTGCCCAGTACCTGCGTGCCCGTTCACGGGATTTTCTCAGCAGCGATTACGAGGCCGGTGACGCGGCCTGGGTCACCGGCACCTTCGCAGGACTCAACCTGCAAATCGGCAGTTATGAGACCTACGACGACGGGTTGTATGGCGTCAAGGCATTTTATGGCGCCAGCATCCTGGCGCGCGACCACGACAGGAGCGTGCGACTCGAATCCGCGATGCAGCACCTTCAGGAAATCGAAAACTCCCTCCCTTACGAGGCGCACAAGCGGGTGCGCGGCGATATTCCCGTCGGCGTTTACAACGTGATCGCCGATTTTGGCCAGGCGCGAGGCGCCAACACCGCCAGCATTCTGCCAAACGACGCGGATCATACGCGCAAGTATGGCCGCACGATTCTGCTGCGTTATAACCTTCTCGCCAATGCAGAAATCTTTGCCAACAACCAGGCACAGTTCGCGGCCGCAACCGCTGACGAATTTCACGATCATCTGAGCCTGGATGGGCGCTTCAACCGTACCCTGTGGCACGAGGTGGGCCATTATCTTGGCGTCGACAGGACTCGAGACGGTCGCGACCTCGATATTGCGCTGGCCGAGCTGGCGTCCCTGTTCGAGGAGATGAAATCCGACCTGGTATCACTGTATGCCGCGCCCGCGCTCCGCGACCTCGGTTATTATGATAAGCAATCACTGCGCGCTGTTTATGCCGACGGCATATTTCGAACGTTAAACCAGGTCCGGCCGCAACGGCTGCAGCCGTACCAGACGATGCAACTGATGCAGTTCAACTACTTCCTCGCCAATGGCCTGTTACGCTACGACCGCTTGAAAAAGGTCCTGGTCATCGACTATGAGCGCTATCACGACGTGGTGTCTGCCCTGCTGGCAGAAGTGCTCGATATTCAGTATGCCGGCGACTTGCAGCGGGCCCGCGATTTCGTCGACCGATGGACATCCTGGCGAACGGTTCCCCACCAGGCGCTTGCCAAAAGACTGAACAGCCATTCTCCCTACTCGAGGACGCTGGTGCGCTACGCCATACTCGAGGCGCAGTAAATGCTGCGGTGCGCGGCAGCGGTATGCCTGGCGTTATCGACGGGATTCGCGCTCGCTGCCGATGCCGTAACGACGACAGGCACGACAATTGACGACGGGCAGACAACAATCGTCGTGAGCAACGACGAGGGTGAACTGCTCTACGCAGTCAATCATGAGCGCAGCTTGCAGCGATTCTCGCCCTGCTCGACATTCAAGATCCCGAATGCGCTGATCGCTCTTCAGCATGGCTCGCTGCCGCGGCACGACACAACACTGCGCTACGATGCGTTGCGTGATCCACGGCAGGACTGGTGGCCGCGCCGCTGGGACCAGCATCATACGCTGGCCAGCGCCATGCGTTATTCGGTCGTCTGGTATTTTCAGGAGCTCGCACGGCGCAGCGGCAGCGCGCTCATGCAAAAGTCGCTTGATGACTTCGACTACGGCAACCGTGATATCAGCAGCGGTATCGATCAATTCTGGCTCTCGGGAAGCCTGCGCATTTCCGCTGCCGAACAGGTGACTTTTCTGCGCGCCTTTCACGCCGGCAGGCTCGGCCTGTTCGAAACGGATACCGAGCAGGTCAAGGAAGCCTTGCTGATCGACGTCGGTGACGGCTGGGAGTTGCACGCCAAAACCGGCGGCTGTGAACTCGAGGGAGAGCGCTTCCTGGGCTGGTACGTGGGCTTTGTCGAGAGTCCGGGATCAGCGGTCTTTTTTGCGCTCAATACGGAAGCGGATACCTGGCAGGGCGTGCAGGCCCGGCGACTGCAATTGTTGCAACATACCCTGCAACAGGCAGGCTTCTGGCCTGAAGACCAGGACTGAAACCGCCGCAGCGATTCAGATCGCGATATAAGCCAGGTACGCGCCGAATACGATTACAAAGACCATCTGGAAGCGTATGAACGCTGCTGAAAAACCCATGTACCAGGTGACCAGCCGATCGAATCGCGTTTGCCCCGCCAGTAATATCAGCGCACCGGCGACAAAGGCGATAATGCCCAGGATTTCAGCGACCATCGGGTGACGGAGCTTATCCGCCGTATAGACCAGCACGAATCCCATGATCAGGCGCACCAGGATGGCGGTCAGCCAGCGACTTTTGCCTTGCCAGTCCAGCAGGGCCTGCCGAAACCATTCCGGTTTGGCCGTCCCAATAACGCCGCCGCAAAAAATCAGGGCGCCAAACAGCAGTATTATCGTGGTCATAGCACACACTCCCGGTTCCGACGCTCAACTGTCTCGCAGACACCGTCATTATAAGTGAATGCATGCTGCGCTGCAGGAAAGTGCCGACCACAATATAGCGGACAGCTCAAGATCTGCTGGTACACTTGATGCATCACTTTGACAATCGCTATGCGGGGGAACAGCGATGGAACGGCGAGTATTCGACAGTATTCTGGAAACCATAGGCAACACACCCGTTGTCAAACTGTCCCGGCTTGCGCCCGACGGGGTCAACCTGTTCGTCAAGGTCGAGTCCTTCAACCCGATGGGATCTGTAAAGGACCGGCTGGCGCTCGGTGTCATCGAAGATGCCGAGAAGAAAGGCCTGCTCAAGCCCGGGCAAACGGTCATCGAGGCAACCAGCGGCAATACCGGCATAGGACTCGCCATGGTTTGCGCACGCAAGGGCTACCCGCTGGTCGTGACCATGGCGGAAAACTTCAGCGTCGAGCGGCGCAAAATGATGCGCTTCCTGGGCGCCAGGGTCGTGCTGACGCCGGCGGCAGAAAAAGGCTCGGGAATGCTGGCGAAAGCCGTGGAACTGGCGGAAAAGCACGGCTGGTTTCTGTGTCGCCAGTTTGAAAACGAGGCGAATGCCGATGCCCACAGCAACACGACAGCGCAGGAGATACTGCGGGATTTCGCTGGCGAACGTCTCGATTACTGGGTAACCGGGTTCGGCACGGGGGGCACCTTGAAAGGCGTTGCCAGGGTCTTGCGTGCCGCCAGACCGGATACCCGCATTGCCGTTTGTGAACCCGACAACTCGCCGGTGCTGGGCAGCGGCATCGCGCAGGCGCGCAATGACGACGGCTCGCCGGCAAGCAGTCATCCGAGCTTTCGCCCGCACCTGATGCAGGGGTGGAGCCCCGATTTCATTCCGCGGCTCGCGGAAGATGTCGTGCAACTGCAATACATCGACGAGATCGTCGCAGTCGCGGGTAAAGATGCGCTGCATTGCTCTCGAGAACTGGCCCGGCAGGAAGGCATCTTCGTCGGCATCTCTGGCGGCGCAACCCTCGCTGGCGCGCTGCAAGTGGCGCGGCGAGCCGAACCCGGCAGCAACATTCTTTGCATGCTCCCGGATACCGGTGAGCGTTACCTGAGCACGCCGCTGTTCGAGGATATTCCTGCCGACATGACCGATGAGGAAACCGACATTTCTCGCTCTACGCCAGGCTATCGATTCGATGTGTCCGGCGGAGCCAGTGCTGCGGCAGCTCCCGCGGCGGCGAGCGAGGAAATCCGCGAACTGGTGGATGGCATCATCGGCAGCAAGGAGATGCCGGTCGTTTTGTTTGCGCTCGAGTGGTGCGAATTTTGCTGGTCAGTACGCAAACTTTTTGCCCATTACCAGATTCCCTACAGGGCCGTTGATCTCGACTCCGTCGCCTATCAGCAGGACGATCGTGGCGGGCAAATTCGCCTGGCCCTGAGGGAAAAGACGGGCTACGTCACGATTCCGCAGATCTTTATTGGTGGTGAATTCATCGGTGGATGCACCGAGCTGTTCGATGCGTTGATTGACGGCTCGGCCCATGAGCTTTTGGCGCAGTGCGGGGTCGAGTACCGCCGGGACATCGACACCGAACCGTATTCATTCCTGCCAAAATGGCTGCAGGCGCGCTAGGCGCGCACCATCGTCCAGACACCGATCAGGATGAATGCGGACCCGGCGACGTAATGCAGTACTTTCTCGCTGACGTAATGAGCAACCGCAGTTCCCGCAAGCACGGCAACCGCGGAAGAGAGGATCAGAGCGGCGGAAGCGCCGATGAATACGGTCCAGCGGCTGACGTCCTTATCCGCTGAAAACAACAGCGTTGCAAGTTGTGTCTTGTCACCCAGTTCGGCGATAAATATCGATCCGAAAACGGCTAGGAAAAGTTTGATATCCATGGATTAACGTCCCGGGTTGATGAATGGTCGTGCTCCGCACTTTCGGCCCTCATGAAGGGTCCAGAAAATACAGTCCAATAATTTCTGCCGTGCATGCCGGTTTGCGCACACCGTCCACTTCGATGCGCACTTCCGAGACCAGGTGCAATGCGCCCGCGCGCTCGCTGGCCTTGACAACCGACGCCCTCGCCCGCACCCGGCTGCCAACCGGCACCGGCGCGTTGAAGCGAATCCTGTTGCAGCCCCGGTTGATGGCTCGCTGCAGGTTCGGCATATGCACGAAGCCTTCCGTAAGGGCCGGTATCAACGCCAGCGTCAGGTAGCCATGGGCAATCGTCTTGCCATCCGGCAACTCGGCGGCGGCTTTCTCCGTATCCACATGGATCCACTGAAAATCCCCGGTGGCCGCAGCGAAACCGTCAATCTTCGCCTGGTCGATGACCACCCACTCAGACAGTCCGACCTCCTGGCCTTCCAGTCGCCTGGCGTCTGCAACGGATCTTATTTCGAACATTATCGTTTTCGCCCCAATGAACCCGATCGCTCAGGCCCAGTATTTTTCTTTTAACAGTCGCTTGTAGAGCTTGCCAGTCGCTTCTCGTGGCAACTGGTCCATGAAGTCCACCGATTTTGGACATTTGATCGCTGACAGGTGTTCACGGCAGTAGCCGATCAACTCGGCGGCCAGCGCTTCGCTCGCCTGCGACGTATCGCGCAACTGCACCACCGCCTTTACCTGCTCGCCGAGGTCTTCATCCGGCACTCCAAATACCGCAACGTCGGCCACGACCGGATGCATGATCAGGACATTCTCCGTCTCCTGCGGGTACACGTTGACTCCGCCGGAAATAATCATGTAGGCCTTGCGATCGGTCAGGTACAGATAGCCGTGCTCATCAACATGCCCGACATCACCCAGCGTGCTCCAGCCTTTTTCGTTGTACGCAGTGCGGGTTTTGTCCGCATCGTTCAGATATTCAAAATCAGTTCCACCGGAGAAATAGATGGCACCCGTTTCGTTCGGGCCAAGCTCTTCGCCGGCGTCGTTGACGATATGCACCGCGCCGAACAGTGGCCTGCCCACCGAACCGCGATGTGCGAGCCAATCTACCGGCCCGATGGCACAAAAGCCATTACCTTCGCTGCCCGCGTAAAACTCATACAACACCTCACCCCACCAGTCGATCATCTGCTCTTTGACGGGAACCGGGCATGGCGCCGACGCATGGATGGCTACCTGCATACTGGATACGTCATAGGCCGCGCGCGTTTGGGGATGCAATTTCAACATGCGCACGAACATGGTCGGCACCCACTGGGAATGCGTACAAACGTATTTTTCGATGCACTCCAGCGCAAACTCCGGGTCGAATTTGCGCATGATGACCGTAGTCCCGCCACCCGCAATCGTAATCAGGTTAAAACGCAGCGGCGCGGCATGATAAAGGGGTGCGGGAGACAGGTAGACGGTTTCCCGGCTATAGCGATACAGCATCATTACCGCGATGGCGTTGTCGCTCAGGACCTCAGGCGGCTCGCCGGTCAATTCGATCTTGACGCCCTTGGGCCGTCCCGTTGTGCCCGACGAATACAGCAGGTCCTGGCCCTTGGCTTCGTCATCGATCTGCCTGGCGGGCATGTTATGCAGCAACTCCTCGAGGGGCTCGAAGCCGGGAATGCTGCCACCGACGGAGAGACAGAGAACGTCCTCATGCAGCAATCGCCGAATGGCCTGGCCACGTTCGGCGTATTTGACGGAACAAATATAGATGCGTGCGGCGCAGTCATTGATGATGTAGCTGGCCTCCGCTTCCCGAAGCGCCGTGCTGATCGCCGTAAAATACAATCCGGCCCTGCCGGCGCCGCAGCATATTTCCAGGAACACCGGGTCGTTCTCGATTGTGAACGCGATGCCGGCACCCGTGGATAATCCATGCGCACGAAACAGCTGGGCAAACTGGTCGCTGCGTTCATTCAATTGGGCGTAGGTGGTAACGGCACCAGTCTCCGCCACGATGATCGCCGGCTTATTCGGAGTTTCCTGAGCGAACTGCCTTAATCCCATTGCGCCTCCTGCTTGCGGCACTGCCACCGCAGCTTATACTGGACAGCATCATTGCGAAGGGCCGCGCCTGGCCACTCGTTAATAGTGACAAACCGGACGCCGCATGGCTACTCCGGCGTGCCACAGGAGTGATGAATGGCAACCGTATTGATTACCGGCGCTAATCGTGGAATCGGACTCGAGTTCGCAAGGCAATACCTGGCGGCGAGCGACCGGGTAATCGCGGTCTGCCGCGATCCTTTAAATGCCACGGCGCTGCAGGACCTGCAGGCGGCAGGCGGCGAAATCGAGATCCTGGCTGCAGACCTGCGCGATGCCGACGCGATTGCCCGCCTCGCTTCCGAGGTCGGCGACCAGCCAATCGACATACTGCTCAACAACGCCGGCGTGTATGGCCCGCGAGCGCAGCGAGACAACGACTGGGGCCAGACCTTCGGGCACATCAACTACGCAGCGTGGGATGACGTCTTTCGCGTCAACACGCAGGCGCCGCTGCGGATTTGTGAGGCATTTGTTGGCAATGTTGCCGCCAGTGAACGACGGACGATAGCCACTGTCACCAGCCGCATGGGGTCGATCGGCGATGGCAGCACCGATTCCTACGTGTACCGCTCGACCAAGGCAGCGCTGAACATGGTGATGGCGACGCTGGCACGGGAACTTCGCCCGCAAGGTATCAAGGTGGCGTTGTTGCATCCCGGCTGGGTCAGGACCGACATGGGCGGCGCACAGGCGCTGATCGATGCCGAGCCAAGTGTCCGCGGCATGCGCCGGCAAATTGACGCATTAACCCTGGAAAATTCCGGGCGCTTCACCGACTACACCGGCAAGGAGCTGCCCTGGTAGGCCGACATGCTGCGCGCGAACGATTCCAGCCTGTTTGCACTGATCCTTGCCGCGGGACAGGGAACACGTTTCGGCGCGACCAAGCAACTCGCTGATTTCGGCGGCCAGCCATTAGTCCGCAGGGCCGTCGCACTTGCGGAGAGCATCTGCCCCGGGCAAAGCATCCTGGTACTTGGGCATGAAGCCGGGGCAATACTGGCTGCGGCGCAACCGTTCGCCGGGTTCGCTGTCTGCAATGCGAACTATCGCGACGGTATGGGAACATCGCTCGCCCGCGGGATTCGCGCCCTGCCGGGCCACACCGCCGGAGCGCTGGTTCTGCTGTGCGACCAGCCATGGATCAGTGCCGCGGATATCGAACGGCTCGTCAACGCCTGGCGACAAAACCCGCAACAGCCGGCAGCCTGCCGTTATGGCGCAACGATTGGCGTGCCGGCAATTTTTCCACGCCGCTGCTTTGCAGACCTGGCAATGCTCAGCGACGACAAGGGGGCACAGGCGCTGATCAAGAACGATCTCTCGCAAGTCTCGCTGGTGGAGTGCCCCGCCGCCGCACGCGATATCGACACGCCGGAAGACCTGGCAGCAGAATCAGCACAGCATTAATCGGCGGCGTGTTCTCCGCAGCGCTCGCAGTTGACCCAGCCCGAGTCACCGTTGGCGTAGTATTCCTTTTTCCAGATCGGCAGCCGATGTTTGACTTCGTCGATGATGTAGCGGCAGGCGCGGAAGGCCTCATCACGATGTTCCGAAGACACGCCCACCCAGACGGCACACTCGCCGATTTCAAGCAGTCCGGCGCGATGCACACAGTGCGCGACGATGCCCGGATATTTCAGCTGCGCCTCGCGAATGATTCGCTCGCCTTCCTTGATTGCCAGCGGCACATAGACTTCATACTCCAGTCGCGTGACGTCGTGGCCCTCATTGCGATTACGAATCCAGCCCTCAAATGCACAATAGGCGCCGGCCGCGGGATCGAGAAGCGTCTTTCTGAGCTGGTCCGGAGAAATCGGCTGATCCACAACCTGCATCGCTCAGCCTCCTGCCACCGGGGGAAACAACAGCACGGTATCGCCATCTTCGATAAGGTCATCCCAGCTCGCCATTTCGTCATTGATAGCAACCTTGCAATGGCTGACCGAATCGGCTGAGCCATGCCGGTGCTGCAACGACCGAAAGAGCTCGGCGACGGTAGTGGCATCCGTCGTCAAGGCCTCCTCCGCGGTTCCCGCCCGTTCACGAAACAAGGCGAAATATTTCACCGTTACCGATTTCATGTTCGGCGCTGCCCGGTACGAAACTCCTGCAGTTCCGTCGGTGTATTCAGGTTGTCCAGCGAACGCGGATTAAGCGGGTCGAGCAAGAGCGTATCGGCTTCGATCAGCATCTTGCGCGGACAGTGAATGCCGCCGGCGACGAACTGCTCGATGATGTTCCTGGACTCCGGTTTGTAGATCGCACAGAGCGGTTCCGGCAAACCGTCGTAGCTGCTGCGATAAGCGACGATCGGCTGAGTGCATTCCCGGTTGGCCAGCAGGTTGGCAATGGTTGGCGTATCGATACCGGGCATGTCACAGGCGACGATGAGCCAATCGACACCAGGATGCTCCAGCATCGCGCTCAGAATACCGGCTACCGGTCCCATATCAGCGAAACGATCAACGATCAGGGGGAAGCGGGCCCTTTCGGCGTCATTGACCTGGCTCGAACGCGCAGACACGTACACGTCGTCGACCTGCTGGCCAAGAATACGCGCGGTTCGCGCAAGTTGCGATTCGCCGTCGTGCTCGATCAGGGCCTTGTCCTGTCCCATGCGCCTGCTTTGCCCACCGGCAAGCACCAATCCGAAAATCTTACGCATCGTCCTCGCGCTCGAAATCGCGCTTGCCTCCGTGCTTGGCCAGCAGCCGCGTCTGCTCGATAACGATATCGTGGGACAGCGCCTTGCACATGTCATAGATCGTCAGTGCCGCAATCGACGCGCCGGTGAGGGCTTCCATTTCAACGCCGGTCCTGTGCGTGACACTGCAGTGACAATCGATCTCCACCCTGTTATCCGCCGACAGCTGAATATCGATTTTGCAGGAATCGAGGCCGATGGGATGACAAAAAGGAATGAGTTCGGCCGTCTTTTTCGCCGCCATGACGCCGGCAATGATCGCTGTCGCGAATACCGGACCCTTTGCCGTCTGGATCTCGCCATCCGCAAATTGATCCGCAACATTTTGCGGCAAGCGCACGGTGGCCCGCGCATGGGCGTCGCGTCGCGTCGTCGCCTTGTTACTGACGTCGACCATCGTCGGCCGGTTCTGCTCGTCTATGTGGGTCAGCTTGCTCATACCTGATTCCGTCTGGACTGTTGCCTAGCCGCCAATGCGATACATCTCCACCTTGCTCAGTGCATGGTGCTCCGCGACATCCGGGCGGCGCAATTCGCTGTATCGGTCTGCGCGCTGTAACCAGATGCGGCGCAGAATATCGCAGAGTTCCTCATCATCCACGCCATGCCGCAGCGGTTCCAGCAGATTGGTGCCGTTCGTGGCAAAGAGGCAAGTATAAAGCACGCCGTCCGCGGACAGGCGGGCTCGATTGCAGGCGCCGCAAAACGGCTTGGTAACCGAGGAAATGAAGCCGATTTCTCCCTGCCCGTCCTCGTACTCGTAGCGCCTCGCCACTTCGCCCGGGTAATTTCTGCCAATCACCCTGAGCGGCCATTTCTGTTCCACCATTTTCAGCAATTCGGCCGAGGGCACCACCTGGTTCATGCGCCAGCCGTTGCGATTGCCAACATCCATGAACTCGATCAGGCGGACGATGTGGCCCGTGCCGCGAAAATGCTCCAGCAACGGGATTACGGTGTGTTCATTGACGCCGCGCTGCACGACTGCATTGATCTTGATCGGGGCGAGCCCCGCAGCGGCGGCGGCGTCGATTCCGGCGAGCACTTTTTGCAGCGAGCCGCGATTGCCGCTCAAGCGACGAAATACATCCTCGTTGAGGCTATCCAGGCTGACCGTGATGCGGTGCAATCCCGCGGTCTTCAGATCGGCAGCAACGGGCTCGAGCAGCATGCCGTTAGTGGTCAGGGCCAGGTCTTCAACTCCCGGCAACTTGCTCAGCCCACGGACCAGCTCGACAATTTTCTTATCAAGAAGCGGTTCGCCGCCCGTGAGCCTTAATTTGCGCACACCAAGCCG
>DATCZF010000041.1:0-5028 GCA_036526055.1 Woeseiaceae bacterium | reverse complement strand
GCGGCCCGGTCCCTGATGCATCGGCTCGGTCTGGGGCCGACCCACGTGCGCCAGGCGATTGCCTGGTTTGATCAGGGCAAGTTGCCGAGCTTTCCGTTTCGCGAAGCGTTGCGCGAGATTTGCGGCAGCGACCTGCGCCGCGCGGATCAGCGTGCCGAATTTCTCAGGCTGCTGCTTGAGGTTGCCTTGTCGAAGGGTAGTGTCGACAGGCGTGAACGAGAGCTTTTGTGGGTCGCCAGTCATGAACTGGGGATCGGCCGGGTGGAGTTTGCGCAACTGGAGGCCATGGTAAGGGCGCAGCGGGTATTTCGTGCCTCACCCCATGGGGTAAGCGATCAGCGTCAATTGGATGCGGCTTACCGAACCCTGGGCCTGAATGCGCAAGCCACAAATGGCGAGATCAAGAAAGCCTACAAGCGACTGATGAACCGCAATCATCCGGACAAAATGGCGGGTCGAAATGCCGGTCCGGAGGTCATTGCACAGGCAGAGCAAAAGACGCGTGATATCCGTCGGGCATACGATATGCTGAAGGCGCGCCGCGGCATTCGTTAGCATTTGCCGGGCCACGGCACGGTGAAAATCCATGCCAGATTGGGTAGAGTTCAGCGCTCACAGCAGAAGGAATCGAACGTGGACAAACTGATTGCCCCCTCCATCCTCTCGGCGGACTTCGCCCGCCTTGGCGAAGACGTAAGCCAGGTGCTCGCTGCCGGCGCCGACCTCGTGCATTTCGACGTCATGGATAATCACTACGTGCCGAACCTGACGATCGGGCCGATGATTTGCGAGGCGCTGAGGAATTACGGTATCGAGGCGCCGATTGATGTGCACCTGATGGTAAAACCGGTGGATCGCATCATTCCGGATTTTGCCAGCGCCGGCGCCAGCTATATCACGTTCCACCCGGAAGCCAGCGAGCACGTGGATCGAACGCTCGGGCTGATACGGGAGCAGGGCTGCAAGTCCGGGCTGGTATTCAATCCTGCGACGCCCCTGGACTGGCTGCAGTACGTCATCGACAAGGTCGACATGGTGCTCCTGATGTCAGTAAACCCCGGTTTCGGTGGCCAGAAATTCATTCCGTCCACGCTCGACAAGCTTCGCGCAGCGAGGCAAATCATCGACGCCAGTGGCCGTGAAATCCGCCTGGAAATCGACGGCGGCGTCAAGGTTGAAAATATCGGGGAGATTGCTGCGGCAGGTGCGGACACCTTCGTCGCCGGATCGGCAATTTTCGGCAGCCCCGACTATCGCGCCACCATTGACGCGATGCGGGCTGAAATCCGTAACAGGACCGGCTAGGTCTTAGGCGGCTGAACGCGCCGCTGCGGCCTTGCGCCGAATACGACGATGGTTTTGCCGCTGGCCGAGACGAGGCCCTGTTCTTCCAGGACCTTTAGTACGCGACCTGCCATTTCACGGGAACATCCGACCAGGCGACTGAGTTCCTGCCGGCTGACTTTGATCTGCATTCCGTCGGGATGCGTCATCGCGTCAGGCTCGTTACACAGGTCCATAATCGCGTGGGCTACACGGCCCGTGACGTCGACGAAAGCCAGGTCACCAAGCTTGCGATTGGTGCGGTCAAGGCGGCTGGCCAGCTGGGTCGCAAGCTCGAATACCAGTCCCGGGCTCTCGCTGGCGATCTGCCGGAATCTCGGGTAGGTCATCTCGGCAATCTCGCACTCCGTCCGCGTGCGCACCCAGGCGCTGCGCGTGGGTTGTTCGTAGAACAGCCCCATTTCGCCGAAGAACTGGCCCTTGTTCAGATACGCCAGGACCATTTCATTGCCGTCCTCGTCTTCGATCATTACCTCGACGGAGCCATCGACGATGTAATAGAGCACGTCGGGTAGATCCCCGGCATGAATCATCACAGTCTTGGATGGAATCGTCCTGACGCGGCAATAGCTCAGGAAGCGGTTAATTGCTGGTACTTCGCTCAGTGTTTTTGCTGTCGTAGCCATTTGTTATCCCTTCGCTCCAAGATCTTGCATCTCTTGCTGCCCATTAAAACACAGATTTTGCGGAAGGCAAGCTAAGCGCATAATTCTAATTAGATTTTTCTGTCAGTGACATTACGAAACGATCATATCCAATAAGCGGTTCCCGTCATGATTTTTGCTGTGACCCCCATCGCCTTCCTGATGGGTTCGGGCAACGGTGCGGCACCGGCCTTACTGGCGTTACTGCCATGTTCCGCTTCTTCATCCCGCATTTTCGTCACAATCGCCCGGCTCCTGGCATCTTCGCCCGGCAGCTTGGCAAGGTGGCTGTCCAGGTGGCGGACAACCTGTTTTTCGGTTTCGGCAATGAACCCCAGGCTCCACTTGTCGCCAAGCAGGCCACTTGCAGCGCCGATGGCGAATGCACCGGCATACCAGACCGGATTCAGCAGGCTGGGCCGTGAATCCAGTTCAGCCAGCCTGTTCGCGCACCAGCTGAGGTGATCGAGTTCTTCGTCGGCCGCATGTTCCATCTGCTGCGCAACGTCGGGATCCTGCGCGACCAGGGCATGACCCTGGTAAAGGCCCTGGGCGGCGATTTCACCGGAGTGATTGACCCGCATCAGTCCTGCCGCGTGAGCAGCTTCGCTGGCCGTAAGCCTGCCGGTCGACACGCCCTCTGCAGGACTCGTGCGCGCGGCAACCGTTGATTTTGCGCCCACAGTGCGCAATGCACTGTCGATTCCCGACAGGAACTTGTCGATTGGGCTTAGATTTCTATCGCTCATGGCCGGATTATACGCATTAAAACCCGGTTTTCGGTTCACAAATTCATGCCGGCCGTTATAATTGCGCCCCTGTTTTTCGGCGGGGGGCTGAATACAGCGCTGCCAGTGCCTGGCTGCTTCCCGCTCAATTGATAACTTTAAGATGGAGAGTTCGATGAATTCGCGGAAAATTCTGCTTCTCGCGAGCATGCTGGTTTTGTCCGTTGCCGCTAACGCCAAAGAAGAGGGTTGGTCCGGCAAGGTCAACCTGGGCTACCTTGCCACCAGCGGCAACACGGAAAATTCAAGCCTCAATTCGGCCTTTGGTCTCGAGTACGATTCGGAAAAATGGGAGCATTTGTTCCAAATGGCAGCGATCAGGGCCTCCGAAAACGACGAAACGACGGCACAGGCATTCGAGGCCAGCTGGAAAAGCGAGTATTCGGTGGCCGATGACAACTACGTCTTCGGGCGGGTCAAATGGAGCAAGGACAAGTTCAGCGGCTATGACCAGCAGGTCAGCGAGACCGTCGGTTATGGTCGCCGCATTCTCGACACCGACGTACACCAGCTTAGCGCTGAACTCGGTATCGGTGCCGCGCAGTCGGACCTGCGGGACGGCACTTCGGAGGATGATTTCATTGGCCGGGCCGCCGCCAACTACAAGTGGGTACTGAACAGCACGGCCGAATTCCAGCAGGACCTGTCCGTTGAGTCCGGCGCCGATAACACCTACATGGAGTCGGTTTCTGCGATCAAAACGACGCTGATTGGCTCGCTGTCACTGGTTGCCTCATACACGATCAAGAGCAATTCACAGGTCCCGGCGGGCACGGCCAAGACGGACACCTTTACCGCCCTGTCCCTGGAGTATCGCTTCTGAAGAAGACCCGAGGCCGGCGGAATCTGCCTTGGGGTCGCCGCGGATTCTGCTAAATGCTCGAAATAAAAGGAAAAACGGATATTTCGACGTATTCCCGGTCCCCCCGCTTTTTTGCCCGAAAGGTTTGCAAAGCGGCCTGCCGTAAAGTAGAATTCCGCGCCTTTCGCCGGGACTATTCCGGGGCGAGGATGGGCACTGCGCCCGGTACAAACCTTTATTCCTGATTGGAAATATACGATGAAGACGTTTTCTGCGAAGCCAGCAGAAGTTCGACGCGACTGGTACGTCGTCGACGCTACTGACAAGACACTTGGACGCCTGTCCACCGAAATCGCTCGCCGCCTGCGTGGCAAGCACAAGGCCGAGTACACGCCGCACGTGGATACCGGTGATTATATCGTGGTGGTCAATGCGGAGAAGATTCGCGTCACGGGGAAGAAGCTCAAGGACAAGATGTACCATCGTTACACGGGGTATGTTGGTCACCTGAAGTCGGTGCCGCTTGAAAAGCTGCTGGCGGAGCACCCGGAGCGCGCACTGCAATTTGCCGTGAAAGGCATGATGCCGAGCAACCCGCTGGGTCGAAAGATGCTGTCCAAGCTGAAAGTTTATGCCGGACCGCAGCATGAGCATGCTGCACAGCAACCCATTCCTCTCGAAATCAACGCCTGATTCGGCATTAAGAATCGGTACGAGGCAACATTATAATGAGTGACACACAATTCTACGGTACTGGTCGTCGCAAAACCTCGACGGCGCGGGTCTTCCTGAAGAGCGGCAAGGGCGACATCACGGTCAATAATCGTCCCCTGGACAAGTTTTTCGGCCGCAAGACGGCACAGATGATCGTTCGTCAGCCGCTTGAGCTGACCCAGTTGACAGACAAGTTCGACGTCAACGTTACGGTTACCGGCGGTGGCACCACCGGGCAGGCAGGCGCAATTCGTCACGGTCTGACTCGTGCCCTGATGGAATACGACGAGGCGTTGCGTGCGACGCTGCGCAAGGCCGGTTTCGTTACTCGTGATTCCCGCACGGTTGAGCGTAAGAAGGTCGGTCTGCGCAAGGCTCGTCGCGCAACGCAGTTCTCGAAGCGCTAAAGATTCTGCGGCAACGCCTGTTGCGTTGTTCGGCCGTTATCATGGACGGCACCAGGAATTGGGGGATCGTCTAGTGGTAGGACTGCGGACTCTGACTCCGCCAACGGGGGTTCGAATCCCTCTCCCCCAGCCAAAAAAATAGAAAGCCGCCTTTAAGGCGGCTTTCTTATTTCCAGGCCGAGGGTCGGGGGATGAGAAGCCCCATCCCGCGCAAGCGGGATTGGGGTTCGACAAAACGGCAGGATGGCCGTTTTGGATGGGCGAAACGGAGTGAAGCCACCCCGCAGGGGCGAGGCACATGGATGTGCCGAGTCAATCCCTCTTCACCC
>DATCZF010000040.1:0-5536 GCA_036526055.1 Woeseiaceae bacterium | reverse complement strand
GGTAACTGGCGAACGCCAGTAGAGTAAACAGCGCGGCCAGCGAAGCCATACGCTGCACAACATAGGTAACGGCCTGCGTATTCAGCGGGTGCAAAAGGAACAGCCCGACCGGCAATAGCGCCGGACCGACGAGTTGCCAGTTGGATGCGGCCAGCATGTTGACGTGACCTGAGTTCCGAGCGTAAAGCACGCACAACCACAAGAGCGCTGCCCCGGTCAGCAGGTGAATCAACACGTTTGCGAGATGATACCCGCGCGGCTCGAGGCCCCCGTGCAGATGATTCAGGGCAAAACTGAAATTGGCAACGGGGCGCGTCCGCAGCAAGGACGAGTCGCTTAGGTAAACCACATTTTCCCACGAATACTCGGTCCAGCGAATAGCGGGGCTATTCACGATATTCGGGATGTCGTCGAACACGAACGGCGCATCCAGCGCCGGCTTGTAAGCCCACAAGGTGAGTATCACGACAAAGAGAACACCGAGACCGACGAGAACGACCAGCACCGGCTTTCTTTGCATGCCACCAGTCATTGGGTCGGCCCTGCGGGTGTTGCTCCCGACTCAGCGGCAACGCCGTGTATCTGCGGCAACAGGAAGTCCACGCCGACGTAGGTAAACACCAGCGCCGCGAAACCGACGATCGCGAGGATCGCCGCCCTCCTGCCTCGCCACTCCAGCGTGTAGCGTGCGTGCAGGTAGGCCATGAAGATCAGCCAGGTAATGAAGGACCAGGTCTCTTTCGGATCCCAGAACCAGAGCTGGCCGAACACCCGGTCGGCCCATAACGCGCCCGTAATGATGCCGAGCGTGAGGAACGCGAAGGCGAAGAACGCCGCCCGGTAGGCCATGCGGTCGAACAGGCCCGGGTTCTTGTCCTGCTTGCGCTCGAGGTACAGGTAGCAAATCGACGCGGCAAAGGTTACGGCCCAGGCGGCGTAGCCGAGCAGCGTCGTCACGATGTGGAACTGCAGCAGGAAGCCCTTGAAGATCGTCAGCTCCGGCTCGATCGCCTTCGGCATGAAAGCCGCATAGATCATCAGCAGCACGCCGACCGGCACGAGGAACACGCCGAGCATGCGGTTGTGCTCGCGGAGCGCGAACAGCAGGAAGCAGCCGATCACCAGCATCGCAAAGAAAGTCACGAACTCGAACGCGCTCAGCATCGGCACGTGATCCGCCCGGTACCAGCGCAGCCCGACCATCGCGACATTCAACGCCCAGCCGGCCCAGAGAATGCGCACCGCAATGCCTGTATGCGCCGCTGAGCCGCGCTTCCAGCCCGCGAGGTGCCATCCCCAGGCCAGTGCATACAGCGCTGTCGCCAGCCCGAAGAGCCCCAGTTCGAGTGTTTCAAGCATCGCTCTTGCCCTCGCGCCGGCGATCGCGGTGCCGGAAATAGAAGTGCCACAGGAGCCCGGCGAACATCAGCACGCTGCCCCACACCAGGATTGGTTCCTGCGGGCGGTTATAGACCTGCATGCCGGTGTAGCGCTTTACGGGCCCGAGAGTGTACCTGTTGCCGTCGATCTCCAGGTCTTCTCCCTCGCGTACGGTGCCGAGGGATAGCAGCTCGCCACCCTCCTGCGTGAAGATTTCGGCCTGAGGGTCCGTCTGCAGCATCTTCCCGTGCACCATACCGTCACGTTCGCCCAGGTCGATCACGGGCGGCTTCCAGGGCGGCACGGGAACCGTGCTCTCGCGGCCCAGCCGGTCGATGACGATCAGCTCGAAATACCACCCGAGGTCGTTGATGGACGGCAGCAGCGTGAAGCCATCGGCCTTTACGGGCCGCCCGGGCGCCGCGACTGCCGATATCCATGGCTTGCCCGTCTTCAACAGGGTGACGTGGCTGTCCTGGCGCTTTTTCGGCAATGACGAGAAGTCCTGGCGAGGGAATTCTTCCTGACGGTATTCCTCGACCACCATTCGATCGAGCTGGATCACGAACGGCAAGCCCGGCAGGACCTTCGCCTCTCCCTCGATCAGCCTGACCTGGTGCCGGACACCCGTGTAACCGCCGTAGATGATGCCCGCGATGATTACCAGGATTCCGAGATGCGTCGCGATCACGCCGAGCAATGCGTTGCGTCCCTTGCGCTTGAGGATCGAGGGAATGTGCAGGATGGTGACGAACAGCAAACTGACACCCTGCACGCCGAGCAGCGCCAGGTACCACCACGACCTGAAAATATCGGGCTCGGGATACAGGCTGCCGATGATGGTCACGCCCGTGAGCAGCACCAGCAGCGGGATGGCCACTTTTAACGAGGCCAGCAGGCGGAACACCTGCCCTGGCAGTCTTCCCGGCACCAGCCTAATCGTCCCCTTGCGGCTCGGGATCGGGCTCCGACGACATGGGATCATGCCCGCTGACGTCATGCGCCGGCGGCGCGGTTATCTCTCCGTCTGCCTGCCGCCGCTCGACGCTCGCCATGATGTCGACGAGACCCCGGGCTTGCTCCCACAACTCCCGTTCCCTGTCGTCCATGGGATTGATTTCCAGTACCGATGAAAAATATGCCCTGGCCAACGGGATATTGCCGCTTTTGTAACTCGCGACTCCCAGCGCAAAGAGCACGCGTGGGTCGAGGGGCGTTCGGGCTTGCGCCAGCTGCAGTTTTTCGATGGCCTTGTCCGTATCGCCCAGCATCATGTAGGCGGATCCCTCGTAGTACCGGGCCAGGGACTCTTTCGCGCTACCTGCAGGAACCGCCTGCAGCAACTCGATTGCCTCACTGAATCTATTCTTCTGGAACAGCTCTATGCCAGCGCTCAAAGCACTCTCCGCCTGTGTCTCGTCGACCTGCCGCTGCGACTGCGCGACCAGAATCCACACTACGACGGAAATTGCCAGCGCCGCACCCACCAGCAACAGGGTGTTCCTCCAGTTCTCCACTCGTATCGCTCCAGTTAAAAGGCGGGGTCTCTCGCAAGAATACCCACAGGGTGCGAACACGTCGCACCCCGAGCCCATTAGCCACCCGGATGCCCAGCCGCTGCGTCGAATTATACCGGCATCTTCGTGGCCGGCCGAACCCCGCGCCTAGTTATTGACCAATTGAGGTTCCCGCGGAAGGAACTGCAGGAACAGGCGCTTGGATTCGCTGCTCTCATCGATCATTTCCGTGCCATCAAAAACATGCACAGAGAATTGCGTGATGCGCTGAAATATTGTGTCGTCGTAGTGACCTGCCGGTGTGATGAGAGTGCGGCGGAACTCGACTGTCCAGAAGCCATCTTCCCAGCGCCCCTTTGCGCTCACTTCCCCGGCACCACCTTTCAGTTTCACCGGACTGAACTGTGGGACAACCTCCGGACCGTCTTTCGGTTTCACCGCAGGCGCAGAGATCTGTTCGAAAAACGGCGGTGCCATCTGCTCGCCGTCGTAGTCGGTGGTGCTCGTCAAATACGACATCTGGCTGATCGGCTGTAACATGTAAACACGGTCGATTTCGTCCCAAGCCTTGTAGAGGCCGGGTTTGTTCTTGGCGAACTTCAAGTTCCAGGTATCTTCCGTATACCGGCTCGGGTGTCCCTGGGTATTTGGGGAGCCGAGATCCTGGTCCTGCACATTGCCCATCATGTCAACCGCCTGTCCCAGCGGGTCCGAGCGAGCTGCCATCCAGTGCCAGCCGTCCAGGTCGTAAACGTAACCGGACAGGAGCGACGGGCTCCACTCGCAACCGGCCTCGAAACTCAGTAATACCGAGTCCTCGATCTGCGATCCTTCCTGGAATTCGTTACTCTCGGCGTTCCAGACCCAGGGACGGTGTTCCCGGTCTTCGGTGGTGTCGGCCCAGCGCACGCGGATGAACACTTCCTCATCGCTGTAAACTGCTTTCAGCGTCGCGCTCTTGATGCTGCCGAACAGGAGCGGCGTTTCGATCTCCCGCACCTGCTGCCAAGCCGCTTCGTCATCAACGCCGTCGATAGTGATGTCGGGGGACTCCAGATAAGTTGCCGGTACGCCGATGCCATTTTCAAACCCGTCCGGCTGCCAGGACTCATCGGTAACGTCGACGAGGAGATTTGCAGCATTGATCTGGCGGTGAACGACTTCGGCGCAAACAAGGCTAGTCGAAAATTGGGAAGCCGCAACGGCCGACAATAGATAGACCAAATATTTCCGATTCATAACCATACCCTAGAAGTTATTGCCGCCGTGTCTGTGGCCACTGTTACAGTTCGACTGCTCAGTAACGCCGGTGTGGCCGCTGTTCATATTGTGGCAGAACGTACACCAGGCCCCGTAAATGTCCCTGGTCTGACTGCCGGATGTCGCATCAACCGGCAATGTGTATGTAAAGCCGCTGAACGTTGGCTTCGGGAACTGCCCGGCCGGTGCATCGCTGCCGATCTCCATCGGTGTTCCCGCCACCGTGATCGATTCACGGAGGCTGTAGATGTTGCCGGTACCGTGCGGACCGTGACACGTCGTGCAGTTCAGAGCGGCGTAAACGTTCACTGGGTCCTGGTTCGCTGCATAATCGGCAGCAGTTGTCCACGGTGGTTTCAGATTACCTTTGCCAATTCCGGTGCCCGTACTGCCGTCGCCGTTACCATGACGCTTGCCTCCCCGGCTGGTTACATAGCTGCTTCCTATGTCGTAAGCGCCCGCTGAGTTACCAGCGGGAGTGCCGTCATGGCAAGCAAGGCAGAACTGGATGTAGTCGGGTTCCGTGACGCTGCCACCACCCTCCGGGTTCGACGGGTCTGAGTTCCCTCCCGAATCGTAATTTCCGCCGTTCCACGAGCCGGTAATCGCAAACGTCGGCAAAACTGCACCCGTATCGGGATGGCGGACCGGATCGGTGTCATTGTCGATATGCGGCGAGTGGCAGTCATTGCAGGCTAACGCCGACGATGAGTAATTCACCTGATCATCGTATGTAACGTCGTGCCGCTGGTTATTGAGTTCACCATTCATTCCAGTCACCCGGTAATCGGTTCCGGTATCAAATTGGGCAGCAATATCCTTCGCGCTCGGTCCATCGTTATCGTGGCAATTGATGCAGAAGTCCGTGTCGAAGTTGGAGGGATTTGCTCCCGCCGGGAAAGCCGGCGGATCCGGGTCCAGCAGGGAATGTTGCGATGACCCATGCCCCACGTGACAGCCGACGCAACCGATCGCAGCGCTGTCATTGTGGCTCGCACCGGTCCAGAGGCCGGCGTCACTCATTATCGGGGCCGAATTGCTGCCGATGAAGGGCGAACTCTCGGTCTGATCGGTCCCGCTGGCCGGCAGGAATGTCGGTGTGCCATCCTCGTGACAACTGAGGCAATGCTGGCTCAGCGGCGCGCCCTGGGCCGGGATCTGCGCAGAGGCCTCCTCCGATGTCTGAGAGTAAAAGGTTCGGGTGGTCGCGCCCTCGGGATCGTCCAGGTCGTACAGGGCTACCTTTTGTAGCTGGTGAGTCTCATCGAACGCATGGCAAACCAGGCAATCGGGCTCCAGGATCGCGCTGCTACCGGCATAGATATGGCTCGATTCATCGGGATCCCCGGGGGTTTGGGTACCAGGGCGAGGATGGTCGA
>DATCZF010000039.1:0-3451 GCA_036526055.1 Woeseiaceae bacterium | reverse complement strand
TGGGGGGCGCAGCGTATGTCGTTACCCGGCGCGTCGACAACCCGATCAAAGCGTCGTGGGTGACCCGTGACATCTATGCCAGGGCGGCGCTGATCGCGCCGGTGTCTGCGGCCATCGGCCGAATCGTCACCGACTTTTCGCCCGCAGCGCGGTGCCAGCCGGTCCACGACGCGCACGCCGCGTTGCAGGCAGATTACGACGAGGCAGACCGAATCCGGGCAAGGTATGCGGGCAAGATCCTGATCGGCCACATCGGCGCACTCGACGACAGCCACAAGGGTCAGCTCGACATCATCGAGATGGCGCGGCGGCTGAAAAAAATTGAGCCACGCGCCTGTTTTCTGCTCATCGGCAGCGGTAAGGACGAAGAACGCATGCGACAAGCGGCATCAGGGCTTGGCAACGTTCAGTTCATCGGTTTCGTGGATAACGTTGCGGACTACCTGGCCGCGCTGGACATATTCGTGTTTCCTTCCCGGCATGAAGGGTTGGGTTCCACCCTGCTTGATGCAATGACCTTCGGGCTCCCCATCGTCGCAACCCGTGTGGGAGGAATTCCGGAAATCATCAGGGACGGTGAAAACGGCTTCCTCGTGGATGCCGGCGACATTGACTCGCTGGTCGCGGAGACCGGACGCCTGTTGCACGATACCGATTTGCGCAAGCGCGTTGGCCGTACCAACATGCTCGCAGCCGAGTCATATACGGCGCAGCAAATGGCGTTAAGATACGAAAAAATCTACACGGCCATACTGGCTGCGAACAAGGGCTGAGGGGCGCGGGCAATGTATATAGTTACGGGCGGTGCGGGATTTATTGGCAGCAATATCGTCAAGGCGCTGAATGCGACCAGCGGCGAACCTGTGATTGTGGTGGACGACCTTACCGACGGTCACAAATTTCAAAACCTGGCCGATCTTGCCATCGCCGATTACCTCGACAAGGACGAGTTCATCGAACGCCTCGAGGTTGATGCGAATTTTTTAAAAGGCTGCCGTGGTGTTCTGCATCAGGGCGCCTGTGCGGTGACGACCGAGTGGGACGGGCGCTACATGATGGAAAACAATTACGCCTATTCCCGCGAACTGTTGCATAGCTGTCTCGCCAGTAATGTGCCGTTCATCTATGCATCTTCTGCCGCAGTCTATGGCGGCAGCCGCACGTTTGACGAGTCGCCGGCCAATGAATTGCCGCTCAATGTGTACGGTTACTCGAAGCTACTGTTCGATCAGTACGTGCGCAGGCTGAGTCTCGAGCCCGGACAGCAGGTCGTCGGCCTTCGTTACTTCAATGTTTACGGTCCGCGCGAGCAGCACAAGGGGTCGATGGCCAGCGTTGCGTTTCACTTCGATCAACAACTTCGCAAAGACGGCGAGGTGCGTTTGTTCGAGGGTTGCGACGGTTATGCGGACGGGGAACAGGAGCGGGACTTTGTTTATGTTGACGACGTCGCCGCAGTCAACCTGTGGTTCCTCGACAATGCACAGTGCAGCGGCATATTCAATGTCGGAACGGGGCGCGCGCAGACATTTAATGATGTCGCCAATGCCGTCATTCGATGGCATGCAAAAGGCGCCATCCGTTACATTCCCTTTCCCGAGTCATTACTTGGGGCCTACCAGAGTTTCACTCGCGCAAATCTCGATGCATTGCGCAGCACCGGTTGCGACGTCGAGTTTCGCGATGTGCAGAGCGGCGTAACCGCGTATCTTGACGCAATAGCGCCCAGGGGTAATTGATGGCAACGCCGGCTATCCTGGTCATCGGTCCATCATGGATTGGTGACATGGTAATGGCGCAATCGCTTTTCATGACGCTAAAGCGCCGGCGGCCCGAGGTCATGATCGACGTCGTCGCCCCGGCATGGTCATTGCCGGTCATCGCTCGAATGCCAGAGATCAGGGAGGCGATAGTTTCGCCGACCGAGCATGGTGAGTTTGCTCTCGGCAAGCGACGCCGGCTCGGTCAGTCGCTGCGCGAGCGTCATTACCAGCAGTCAATCGTGTTGCCGAGGTCGTTCAAAGCAGCGCTGGTGCCGTGGTTTGCGAAGGTGCCATTACGCACCGGTTTTCGTGGCGAGATGCGCTATGGCTTCCTGAATGATATTCGGGATCTGGACAAGCGGGTGCTGGACCAGACCGTAAAGCGCTTCGTTGCGCTGGGTCTGGATCGCGGTGAGGTGCCCAAAGCAGTGCCGTTCCCGGTTTTGCACAGCAGCACTCTGCAGCAGGAGAAAGCCCGCGCAGAGCTTGCGCTAAATGATGAGCGGCCTGCGGTGGCCCTGATGCCTGGCGCGGAGTACGGTCCGGCAAAGTGCTGGCCGCTGACGCACTTTGCTGAGCTGGCCGTGGGACTCGACAAGGCCGGGTTTGCAGTGTGGATTCTCGGCTCCGGCAAGGATCGAGCGGCGGGCGACCACATTGCCGCCAGCAGCCCCGCGATTAATCTTTGCGGGCGGACCGGCCTGGAGCAGGCGATTGATCTGCTGGCGTACTGCAGTCATGCGGTGAGCAATGACTCCGGTCTGATGCACGTCGCCGCCGCCGTCGGTATCCCGGTGGTCGCCATCTACGGGTCAACCAGCCCGGGGTTTACGCCGCCGCTCACCAGCAAGGCAGCCATCCAGTACCGTGGCCTCGAGTGCAGCCCCTGTTTTCGGCGCGAGTGTCCGCTTGGGCACCTGCGCTGTCTCACCGAGATTCAACCGGCCACGATACTGGCGGTGATCAAGGGCGACTCCTGACGTAAAGTGGTATTAAAAGCAGCGAAAAAGGCGCTAAAAGCACTGAACGTGCCCGCTTCTTGCGATTACCCGACCAGAAGAGGCAAAAATCCGCAAACCTGGTTCTAAAATCGTCGAAAATCGATAAAAAAGCCGCGATATGTCGCTAACTCGTCGTTTTTTGCAGCACTTGCTCGACTTTTTCCCAGACGTCCTCGATCTTTACCAACAGCATTGCTTTCGAATGGCGAATCCGCTCGCCCCATGCCAGTTCCGCGACAGTCTTGCCATAAAACTCCAGCGCCGCCTGCGGGTAAGCGTTTACAACCAGCTGCTGGCTCAGGTAGGGGCCGGTGCGCTCGGGGTTCGACGTCGCGTATAAACCAACCACCGGCGTATTTACCGCCGTCGCCATGTGAGCGGGACCGGAATCCGGGCAAAGCACAAGGGTCGTGCGCTCGATAAGGGCGAGTAATTGCTTGAGGCTGGTTTTTCCGACGAGGTTGTCCGCCGCGGCATCGAGCTGGCCGCAAATCGCCTCGCCGTAGTGTTTTTCGAGCTGACTGTGACCGCCCGTAACAACGATTTTTGCGGCGTATTGTTCCCGGGCCCGCCTGGCAATAGCGACGTAATGCTCCACCGGTCAGTTGCGATAATTGCGCGATCGCTGGCTGCTGCAGGGACTGATCAGCAGCGATGGCGTATCGCCCGGCAGGATTTCCCTCGCGA
>DATCZF010000038.1:0-6024 GCA_036526055.1 Woeseiaceae bacterium | reverse complement strand
AACTCGAGTACGGCGTCGCAGACGGGTCGAATGAGTTCGATCCAGCCCTGAATGTCGTGCTGGCGTTGTTCGTAAGGGCGTCGCAGCCAGTGGCTGTACTCGGGAAGGTCAAACTCGCAGGTTCCGCCCGGAATCGCGCTGCGATGCTTGATGGCGCTGAGAAATTCGGATTCCTTGAGGGGTTGCAGGAAGTTATTGCCAACCGCGATCAGGTCGTCGCGACTGCGGATCAGGTTGATAATCAGGGCTTCGAGGCGCCTGGAATCCACCTGCGGCTGACTTTGGAAGCGCTGCAGAGAATCTATCTGCCGATCAAGTTCCTTGCAGATTTCGCTGCGCGCATCCCCGCGCATCAGAATGGCCATGATCTCCAGCAGGCTTGCTATCGTGGCGCGGGTGGCCCAGTCGGCCTCCAGTTCGCTGTTGTACAGCAGTTGCTGATAAAGGAATTCGAGCCGCAGAAAGGTGCGCATCCGTTCATTCAACGGTTGCTCATAATCCGCCATACGCTGCTCTTGCTGGCTGGCGGAAACGTTCTTGGCTACTTCGGACATTGCTGTATTCTGCGCCAGCTGCGGTTTCGTGGCAAATTGCGTGAATCGATCACGGGTAGCCGTCCCTTTGCTCGGCGAGTTCCAGGTAACTGGCATGCAGACGCTCGACCTGGCGGCGCGTGTCGGTGAGGTCGCCGTCGTTGACGATGACGTCGTCAGCGATAGCCAGCCGCTCCTCGCGGCTGACCTGGGAAGCAATGATGCGGCGCGCCTGCTCCTCGCTGTCCGCATCCCGCGCGACGAGGCGGCGCATCTGTTCCTCCTCGCTGCAGTCGACGACCAGGATCCGGTCGACATACTTGGCAAGTGGCGACCCGACAAGCAGTGGCACGACGATCAACTGGTAGGGGCCGATTGCCGCATTGGACTGAATGATGGTTTCAGCGCCGATGCGGGGATGCAAAATCGCCTCGAGCTTGTGCCGTTTGTCCTCGTCAGCAAACACGATATTGCGCAGGGCCTGGCGATCCAGGGAGCCGTCAGCCGCAATCACGGCGGCGCCAAATTCGGCGCGAATTTCGTCGAGCGCGGGTTGCCCGGGTTCGACGACTTGCCGGGCGATCAAGTCGGTGTCAACGGTCGGTATGCCGAATTCGGCAAATATTTCGGTGACGGTGCTTTTGCCGGAAGCGATGCCGCCGGTCAGACCGATCTTCAGTGGCTGGTTAATAATCGCGCTCCAAAGCCCAACAGTCGCTAACTATAGCGGAACAATTCGTTGCTTTGCAGCATTCAGCTCATGTAATCGAGGTAGCCGGTGACAATTTGCTGTCCCCACATCATGCCGATCCATCCGGCGGCGGCAAGATAGGGACCAAACGGTATCGGTGTACTGCGATCACGTCCCTGGAGCACGATCAACGCGATGCCGACAATGGCGCCAACGACCGCCGACAGCAGAATAACGGGCAGGATCATCTGCCAGCCAAGCCATGCGCCGATTACCGCGAGCAACTTGAAATCGCCATAGCCCATGCCTTCCTTGCCGGTCATGAGCTTGAACAGCTGATAGACGCTCCACAGGCTCAGGTAGCCGGCCAGTGCGCCGATGATCGCCGTCTTCGGGTCGATGAAGAGGGCCTCAGCCCCGGCTACAGGATGAAACAGGCTCAGGCCGAGGCCGATCCAGACCAGCGGCAGGGAAATCGTGTCCGGAATGATCTGCTGGTCGAAGTCGATGACGCTTATCGCAATGAACGACCAGGTCAGCAGGATTGCCGCACCTGCTTCCCAGCCAAAGCCAAAGTGCCATGCCACTACCGCAGTGAGCAATGCCGTGCAGAATTCGATGAGCGGGTATCGTAACGGTATGGGTGTCCTGCAATTCGCGCACTTGCCGCGCAGCACCAGGTAACTCAGGATCGGAATATTTTGCAGCGCCGTAATCTGATGCTTGCAGGACGGACACCGCGATCTCGGTACCATCAGGTTGAAGGGGCCTGCCGGCAGGTCGCCAGGAGGAGAGGCTACGGTTTCCTCACACTGCGCGCGCCACTCGCGCTCGAGCATGATTGGCAGTCGGTAAATGACGACGTTCAGGAAACTGCCCTCCAGCAGGGAGAACACGAAGGCAACGATGATGAATGTCGCTGGCGAAGTGGAGAACAATTCCTGCATGGTCCCTGGTCCTGTTGCTGCTCAAAAAAAATCACCGGCAGTGTTGCCGCCGGTGACCTGTATATTAAATTCCCACCAATCTGTAAATGCTGCCTAGATTACGGCTCCCATCTTGAAGATCGGCAGGTACATCGCGATGACCAGACCGCCGACGAGCACGCCCAGGATCACCATGATAGCGGGTTCGAGCAGGCTGCTCAGGTTGTCGACTGCGTTGTCGACGTCCTCTTCGTAAAAGTCGGCAACCTTGGCCGACATTTCGTCGAGGGAACCGGATTCCTCGCCCACAGCGATCATCTGTATCACCATGTTGGGAAACAGGTCGGTATTTTCCATCGCCTGCTGGAGCCGCTGTCCGGTTGCGACTTCATCGCGCATTCTCATGACGGCATCTTCATACACGATATTACCCGTGGCACCCGCCACCGATTCCATCGCCTCTACCAGCGGTACACCCGCGCTGAACATCGTTGACAGCGTGCGGGCATAACGGGCGATGGCTGCTTTCTGCAGAATCGGGCCGATAATAGGCAATTTCAGTGATAAGCGATCCAGGAAATGGCGCATCGGCCGTGACCGTTTTTGAAAGTACAGAAACGCATAGACCGCGCCACCGAACATCAATGCGAGTGTCCAGCCCTTGTCGCGAACGAATTCGGACAGGTTGATGACCATGCGAGTAAATGTTGGCAGGTCGGCGCCGAAACCCTGGAAGAGGTCTTCGAAGGCCGGGATGACGAAGATCAGCAGGATAATCGTCACCAGTACGGCCACCACCAAAACCGCGGCGGGATAGGTGAGGGCCTTCTTGATCTTTTTCTTGATGGCCTCGGTCTTTTCCTTGTAGGTCGCGATCTTGTCGAGCAGCGTTTCCAGTGCGCCAGCCTGTTCGCCTGCTTCGACCAGGTTGACGAACAAATCGTCGAAATACAGCGGGTGTTTGGAGAGGGCCTCTGCCAGTGCGGTACCGCCCTCCACATCTGCCTTGATGGCCAGGATGAGTTTCTGCATGGCCTGGTTTTCATGGCCGTTACCGACAATTTCGAAAGCCTGCACGAGCGGGATACCGGCACTCATCATCGTGGCCAGCTGGCGGCTGAATATGGCAATGTCGCCGGTCGTGATCTTCGACCTGCCCGAAAACAGGCTGCGGCCCTGCTTCCTGATCTTGCTGGGAACGACACCCTGTCGACGCAGCTCGGCGCGGACTGCCGCCTCGTTGGCGGCGACCGTCTTGCCCTTGATCTTCTTGCCTTTCCGGTCGGTGCCTTCCCAATTAAAGGCTATCGATTTAATCGCTGCAGAATCCGCCATATAACTCTCTCGCTTGATAATCCGTAACCAGTGGGCGGCTTGCCTACTCGATCGTGACGCGATTGACCTCTTCGAGACTCGTCACGCCGTTTTTGACTTTCAGCAAACCCGCTTTACGCAAGTCATATACACCTTCCTTGATCGCCTGGTCTGCGATCTGTATCGCATTTCCGCCTTCCATGATGATACGTCCCATCGTTTCCGAGACTTCCATCACCTGGAAGATGCCCACGCGCCCCTTGTAGCCGTTGTTGCACTGCTTGCAACCAACTGGACCATATATGGTTAAGCCGGCCTTGATGTCTTTCGCGTCAAAGCCCTCGGCCTCGAGCGCCTCTCGTGGAATCTCGCGGATTTCCTTGCAGTTATCGCAAAGCTTGCGCGCCAGCCGCTGTGCGATAATCAGGCTTACTGATGTCGCAATGGCGTAAGGCTTCACGCCCATGTCGACAAGACGCGTCAATGTGCGTGGCGCATCGTTGGTATGCAGGGTCGATAACACCAGGTGACCGGTCTGCGCGGCCTTGATTGCGATCTCGGCGGTTTCCAGGTCGCGAATCTCACCCACCATGATCACATCCGGGTCCTGGCGCAAAAACGCCTTGAGCGCCGTGGCAAAGGTAAGGCCGATACGCGGGTTGACGTTGACCTGGTTGATGCCGGGCAAGTTGATTTCCGCGGGATCTTCGGCCGTCGAAATATTGCGGTCCTCGGTGTTAAGGATATTAAGGCCGGTATACAGGGAAACCGTCTTACCGGAACCCGTAGGCCCGGTGACCAGGATCATGCCGTAGGGCTTGCCGAGGTGCTTGAGATACATCTCTCGCTGATCGTCCTCGTAGCCCAGTGCATCGATGCCGAGCTTGGCGGTACTGGGATCCAGGATGCGGAGCACGATCTTTTCGCCGTACAATGTCGGGCAGGTGCTGACACGAAAGTCGATGGCGCGGTTTCTCGACAGGCGCATCTTGATACGGCCGTCCTGCGGGACGCGCCGTTCCGCGATATCCATACGCGACATGACTTTTAATCGAGCGCAGACCTTGTTCGCCAGCGCCACAGGCGGCTGGGCGACTTCCGACAGCACGCCGTCAAGGCGCGTCCGGACGCGGAAAATCTTCTCATAGGGTTCGAAATGGATGTCCGAGGCACCGCGCTTGATGGCATCCAGCATGACCTTGTTGACGAACCGGACGACCGGTGCGTCCTCGACATCGTCGCGAGTAATGTCTTCCTTGTCTTCGTCGCCGGACGTGATCTCCACCAGGTCATCGAGAAAATCTTCATCATCGAGTGCGGACATGCTCGTATCGAGCGCCTCGAGCGCCTTGGTGACGCGCTCTTCGAGCTTGTCCTGTTCCACGACGACGGAGTCGACGCGCAGACCGCTCTGCAGCCGCACGTCGTCGATAGCCTGCAGGTTCGTGGGGTCGGCAACTGCGACGAAAAGGCGTTGTCCACGCTTGACCAGGGGCAGCACCCTGTGGCGGTTCAGGATTTTCTGATCGACGGCCTTGACAGCATCGAGATCGGCTTCGATCGCATCGAGGTCGAGCAGCGGCACGCCGAATTCATGCGATGCCGCCACCGCGATGGCCCGCGCGTCCGCGAGTTCCTTGCTGACGAGATAGGCAACCAGCGTCTTCTTTTCCTTCCTGGCGGTCTCAATAGCTTCCAGGACGGAATCTTCGGTGATGATGCCGTCCTGGACCAGCCGTCTAGGCAGTCCGGAAATCGCTGATTGTGATGCAGTTGCTGCCATACGCGTCAAACCAATCTAGACAGAGAACCCCCATGTTCGATCACACAGTCTCACTGATCCTAGGGCTCGGATCAACTGCCTTTTTGAGCAGCCGGTCACAATTGTAGAATTTTATTAAGTAAAAACGACCGTGTCTTGTCACCCATTCGCCAATTTCGGCCAAACCCGCGCAAATCATGGCCTGCAGGCGGCAGGCAAATAGCGCAGTTCGACCGATGGCGCGGAGTGATTTGCCCCCTCAGGCAGCAGTTCTGCACCGGGGGGCGCCGGAGCCAGCCCACAGCGCCAGGCAATGGCACCATCGCCCGTCAGATAGGGCGTAATGGACAGGCGTTCGCCAAATATCGCCAGGTGGGAATCCTTGCCAAACACAATATCCAGCCGGCCGTCCCTTACAGCGATGTCCAGCGCGAACCGTCCGGGAGTGTCAGTCGCTGCCGTCGGCATACCGGCCGCCTGGCGGTTTGCCGGCGCAACACCTGTCGCCTGGAACGACGCGCTGACCGCCGTCATCGCCTCGGTCGCAAGCGTCAGGGCATCGGCGACCTGGGCACGTGCGGTATACGTCTGGTAGGCGGAAACCACCATCGCCGAGAGAATCGCGACGATCGTGATGACAATCACGAGTTCGGTGAGCGTAAAACCGGAAGTCCTTGGCCGCATGCGGGTCCCCTGCAGTAAGCGCGGCATTATCTCATGCCGCATCTAATCCTGCATACAGCTCATGCCACGCAGCGGTACGCATAAAAAAAGCCCCGACCGGGGTCGGGGCTTTTT
>DATCZF010000037.1:0-3278 GCA_036526055.1 Woeseiaceae bacterium | reverse complement strand
TGTGTTAACGTATAAATCAAAACCTAACAACGGCTTGGCGGCCGGTCAAGGGTTTGCCACAATTCCTGCCTGGCAACGGCCACCAGCGAAGATACGGCCGCACTATTTGGGATGGTTCGACGCGACAATCATGGACTCACTATTCAAAACAATTGCCCTCGTCGGCCGTTTCGACGATCCGCGTGTCAAAGACCCGGTCATCAGTCTTGTCGAACATTTGCGCCAGCATAACATTCGCGTAATCGTTGCAGACGATGCCGTCATCGATCTCGAGGTCTCACGTCTTCCGGAGTCTGAAATCGCCGCCGAGGTCGACCTGATTATTGCGATCGGTGGTGATGGCACGATGTTGCACGCCGCCGGAGTTGCCGCCGGCAGCGACATCCCGCTGCTCGGTATCAACCGCGGTCGGCTCGGATTTCTCGCGGATGTCATGCCCGTCGACATGCTGCCGAAGCTTGACCAGATTTTGAGCGGCGATTTTATTCGTGAAACGAGGCTGATGCTCAAAGCGCGGCTCGAAGAAAACAATGGCAACTGCCGCGAAGGCCTCGCGCTGAACGATATCGTCATCCAGCGCTGGGAAACCGGCCGCATGGTGGATTTCGAAACGCGGGTGGACGGCTGTTACATCAACACCCATTCGGGAGATGGCCTGATTGTCGCAACCCCGACCGGCTCGACGGCGTATGCCTTGAGCTGCGGCGGCCCCATCATTGAACCCAAGCTCGAAGCCGTCGTCGTGGTGCCGGTATGTCCGCACACGCTCAGCGATCGCCCGATCGTGATCCCGGCAAGCCAGGAAATCGAGGTGCGACTGGTAGACCGCGCAGACATTCGCGCCGAGGTCGCGGCGGACGGACATTCGCTGGGCTGGCTGACCAATAGCAGTCGATTGTTAATCAGCGCTGCGGACAAGCACATCAGCCTCATTCATCCGCCCGAGTACGAGTATTACGAAATCCTGCGATCCAAATTGCACTGGGGCCGCAACAGCCGCATGCGCCAGGCGCTCGAGCAGGACGACGACTGAAATGCTGCAGAACCTGCGTATTCGCAATTTCGCCATCATCGACGAAGTCGAGGTTGAGCTTTGCAACGGCATGACCGTTTTGACGGGCGAAACCGGCGCCGGCAAATCCATCCTTGTCGATGCGCTCGGCCTGGTGCTCGGCGAGCGCGGCAGCGCCAGTCTTGTGCGACAGGGAGCCGACCGGGCCGAACTGAGCGCGGAGTTTTCCACGGGGCAATTACCCGCAGTGAGTGCCTGGCTGTCCGAGCAGGAGCTCGACATGGACGGCGACTGCGTCGTTCGGCGCGTCATCGGTACCGACGGTCGCTCCCGCGCATTCATTAACGGCAACCCGGTGCCATTACAAAGCCTCAAGGCGCTCGGCGAAAAGCTTGTCGACATTCACGGCCAGCATTTTCACCAGTCGCTCGCGAAGCGACGCATTCAACGCCAGTTGCTGGATTTCTTTGGCGGCCTGCAGACACAGCTGACGGACGTAAAGGCTGCATTCGAGGCCTGGCAGGTTTTCGCCGAAAAACTCGCCGCCCTGGAAAACGCAAATGCGGACCGGGCCGCCCGCCTTGACCTGCTGCAATACCAGGTGCGCGAACTTGGCGCGCTCGATCTCGAGGATGATGAGATTGAAGAGCTCGAGGCGGAGCGCCAGAAACTGCAAAACGCCGGCAATATTGTCGATGGTGTATCGGTGGCGTTGCAGGCGATTTTTGACGAGGACGCCGGCAATGCGCAGAGCCTTATCGCGGAAGCCTGCAACCGGCTGGAACGCCTCGCGGCGCTGGACAAGGACCTCGAAGGCCCGCTCGCCCTGCTGACGGAGGCTGGCATCCAGGTGACGGAAGCGGCCGACGCGCTGCGTCATTATGCCGATAACCTGGATATGGACCCTGCCCGGCGCGACTGGGTCGAAGACCGGCTGACGGCGATTCATAACATTTCGCGCAAGCACCGTGTCGAGCCGACCGAGTTGCCGGCCCTGCACGCCCGGCTCGAGGCGGAGCTCGATGACTTGCTGCACGCGGAGGAACGCGGCGCTGAACTCGGCAAAAAAACCAGTGAAGCGCTGGCAAGATACCGCACGGTCGCGTCGCAGCTGTCGACCGCGCGGCGCGCCAGTTCGAAAAAGTTTGCCGAAGCCGTGACGGCGGCAATGGCCGGCCTCGGCATGCCAGGCGGCGTATTTGCCGTCGAGATCGACAGCGATGCGAACGGTGAACCGCGCGCTGAGGGTATCGACAAACTGGAATTCCTGATCAGCGCCAACCCCGGACAAGCGCCACAACCTCTCGCCAGGATCGCTTCGGGCGGCGAATTGTCCCGCATGAGCCTCGCCATACAGGTGATTGCCAGCGGCGGCAGCGATATTCCGGTGATGGTGTTTGATGAGGTCGACAGTGGTGTCGGTGGTGGCGTCGCAGAAATGGTCGGCAGGCGTCTGAGCGAACTGGGCGCAGACCGGCAGGTCTTATGCGTTACTCACCTGCCGCAGGTTGCCAGCCAGGCAGACCAGCATGTTCGCATCAACAAGATGAGTGACAAGAAATCCACCCGTATCAGTGTCAGTTGCCTCAATCACGACGAACGCGTCGAAGAACTCTCTCGCATGCTCGGCGGCGTGAAGATTACGCAACGCACACGCGAGCACGCCGCCGAAATGCTCGCGGGCGCGAGGAGCGCGCAAAGTGGTGGCAAAGCGTCTGCCTGATGTACGTTATTTTTTCTTGCGCCGGACGTACAGCACCAGGTTATGGTCGATCAGATCGAAGCCTTGCTGCTCCGCGATCTCGTGCTGCAGGCGCTCAATCTCCGGGCTGGTAAACTCGATCACGTCGCCGGACTCCACGCACACCATGTGATCATGGTGCTCGCCCTCGTCCATTTCGAATACAGAATGACCACCCTCGAAATTATGCCGGGTGATGAGACCCGCCGCTTCAAACTGGGTCAGGACACGATAGACCGTTGCGAGCCCAATATCCTCACCGGAATCCAGTAATTCCTTGTAGATATCTTCGGCGCTCAGGTGGCGCGTTCCCGCCTTTCCCAGGATATCCAGGATTTTGAGACGTGGCAGCGTCACCTTCAGGCCAGCCTTGCGCAATTCTTGCTTTTGCTCCATCTGTCGCTTCCCGTCGTAGCGTGCGTTGAATAAATCCGCTGTCACAGCTGTGAACATGCAGGTATGATGCGCGTCTATTATGCAACAGTCAGGCGAAGTGTCCACCGTCAAACGACATTGGCCGACCCG
>DATCZF010000036.1:0-4953 GCA_036526055.1 Woeseiaceae bacterium | reverse complement strand
CAAAGTCGCGCCATTCTCGTTTAACGCGACGATATTCGAGTAGGGCAGGCCGTTTTCGGTATGACCTGTAGCCCGGCAATAGTCGAGGTGAATCTCGTACTCCGAGGCGCCTCGCCGAAAGGCCGTCTCGGCGGCACGATGGCCGGCAACCGCCTTGCGGGTCGCGATGCGCATACACTCGATTTCATAGTCCGTCTTTACGCTACGACAGTAGTGCAAGACATTCATCGCCGCCGTGGGATTGACCCGGTCGAGACCAAACGCATGCGCCTCATCGTCGATGTCGCCGATCAGGATGGTCTTGTCGCGCGCTTCGGGGAAATGGCGCACGGCCTCATCAAGTTCATGGATAATGCGAATATCGAAATAGTCCGTCCAGTAGCCGTCCGGTGTCGCTGGCGGCTTGTGCCAATAGTCCTGCGGCTGACAATAGACGAGAACAGGCTCCTCACCCGGCGTATAGATAAGGTAGGACAGTGGCGTATCCGTCAGCGGCAGCCAGCCAATGAAGTGCGGGTTGGCCTTGAACGGATAATCGTAATCATCGAGAAAGACGCGCTTTGGCGCTCCCGAGAAAATAACGGCATGACTGGCACCGGCCGCGGCAAGTGCACGATCGTGCCGCTCCTTGATGGTCGCTATATGGTCACCGTAGCGTGCGGCGAGCGTTTTTGTCTCCGTAATCATAGTGGCCGATGATACCTGTTTCGGGACGCGCTTAGCGAGGGACTGCGATTGCTTTATTCACGGCGTATACTCGGGTTCATTCACTACGTCGAAAATGGTCTGGAGACATGCATGAAAAAGTTGAGCTTCTTGCTCGTGGCTGCAATGCCGGGAATAGCCGCAATGAATGCTGACGCACAAGGATTTGACCGAATTACGGGCCAGGCCTTCGCCTCGCGGTCCGAGGTAATTGCGCCGCATGGCATGGCGGCAACCAGCCAGCCGCTGGCCACCCAGATAGCGCTCGATATTCTCAAGGCCGGCGGCAGTGCCGTCGATGCGGCCATAGCGGCCAATGCGGCGCTGGGACTCATGGAGCCGGTCGGTAACGGTATCGGCGGCGACCTGTTTGCCATTGTCTGGGATGCCGATAAAAAAGAACTGACCGGGCTGAATGCATCCGGACGATCGCCAAAATCGCTGACGCTTGCCTATTTCCAGGAAAAAGGGCTCGACAGGATTCCGCCGCTGGGCCCGTTGCCGGTAAGCGTGCCGGGTGCCGTCGATGGCTGGTTTGAGTTACACGGACGCTACGGCAAGTTGCCGATGAATACCGTATTGGCTCCTGCCATTCGTTACGCCCGCGAAGGCTTTCCGGTGTCGGAGCTGATCGCTTATTACTGGCAACTCAACGCCCGCCACCTCGCGGATTTTCCGGGATTTAAGGAGGCCTTTACGATTGACGGGCGCGCGCCCGCGAAAGGCGAAATGTTTCGTAATCCCCGGCTGGCCGAAACACTGGAAACGATTGGCCGGGAGGGGCGTGATGCGTTTTACAAGGGGGAGATCGCCCGCAAAATCGACGCCTATATGGCGGAAAATGGCGGCTTCCTGAGTTACGAGGACCTGGCCAGCCATACCTCGGAATGGGTAACGCCAGTGTCCAGCAACTACCGCGGTTACGATGTTTTTGAGCTGCCGCCGAACGGCCAGGGAATCGCCGCACTGCAGATTCTGAATATTCTCGAGGGATTCGATATTGCTGCGATGGGCCATGGCAGCGCCCAATACATCCACACGTTTGTCGAAGCCAAGAAACTTGCTTTCGAGGACCGCGCACATTTCTACGCCGATATGGATTTTGTCGACGTGCCGGTCGACTGGCTGATTTCCAAGGATTACGCCGAGGAGCGGCGCAAGCTGATCGATGTGGAATCGGCTGCCGCCAGCTATTCCCACGGTGATGCGCCGGAGAGCGGCGACACGATCTACCTGACCGTCGCGGACAGGGACGGCAACATGGTGTCCCTGATCCAGAGCAACTACCGTGGCATGGGATCGGGCATGACGCCTGGCGACCTGGGGTTCATCCTGCAGGACCGCGGCGAGCTGTTCAGCCTGAAAGAGGGCCATGCCAATGTCTTTGAGCCGGGAAAACGCCCCTTTCACACGATCATCCCGGCCTTCGTCATGAAAGACGGCAAGCCGCTGATCAGTTTTGGCCTGATGGGTGGTGACATGCAACCCCAGGGTCATGCCCAGATCGTCGTCAACCTGGTGGATTTCGGCATGAACCTGCAGGAGGCGGGCGATGCGGCCCGTATTCGTCATGGTGGTTCGTCACAGCCAACCGATGAGGTCATGAGCGATGGCGGCATCGTCTACCTGGAGAAGGGATTCAGCGCCGAGACGCTGGAGAAGTTGCAGGAAATGGGCCACAAGCTCGGCGGGTCCAATGGCGGCTTCGGCGGCTACCAGGCAATTTACCGCGATCATGAGCAAGGCGTGTATTATGGCGCCTCGGAATCACGTAAGGATGGGCAAGCCGCTGGATACTGAGCGGTACTGGCACGATGACACAAGATATCTACCTCACCGGCATTACGACGACGGGCACTCCACACATCGGCAATTATGTGGGCGCCATAAGGCCCTGTATTGCAGCGAGCAAGGACAGGGCCAACAGGAATTACTATTTCCTCGCTGATTTTCATGCGCTGGTAAAAAGCGGAGAGGACCCGGAAAAGATCAACCGGTCCACGCTGGAAATTGCGGCAGCATGGCTTGCGCTCGGCCTGGATACCGATAACGCCGTTTTTTACCGGCAATCGGACATTCCGGAAATTCCCCAGCTGACCTGGATCCTGTCGAGCATGACCGCGAAGGGTCTCATGAATCGCGCCCATGCTTACAAGGCTGCGGTGGCCGCCAACGAGGAGAGTGGTAACAACGATCCTGACAAGGGGATCACGATGGCCTTGTTCACCTACCCGATCCTGATGGCTGCCGACATCATCATGTTCAAGGCGAACAAGGTGCCGGTGGGCCGTGACCAGAAACAGCATGTCGAAATGGCGCGGGATATTGCCCAGCGCTTCAACCACCATTACGGCGAATTGCTGGTTCCGCCCGAGCCGGTTATCAGCGATGACACGGCCGTATTGGCGGGTCTCGACGGCCGCAAGATGTCCAAGAGTTATAACAACACGATTCCCCTGTTTGCGACCGAGAAAAAGCTCAGAAAGCTGATCATGAAGATCAAGACCAACAGTCTCGAGCCCGGCGAACCCAAGGATATCAACGGGTCGACCCTGTATGACATGTACAGGGCGTTTGCGTCGCCGGGAGAAGTGCGGCAAATCGAACAGCGCTATGCCGAAGGCATAGGCTGGGGAGAGATGAAGCAAATCCTGTTCGAGTACATTAACGAGCACATCAAGCCCGCGAGAGCTGAATATGACCGCCTGATTGCGGATCCGGCCATCGTCGAGGCCGAACTGCGCAAAGGGGCGGAACGCGCCCGGGAAATATCTGTCCCATACCTTGAAGAGATTCGACACGCGGTTGGCATTCGCAAACTCGGCTGAACGGGAGAGATCATGAGCGAATACAGTGAGAAGCGCGACAGAGGCATCCTCTGGATCCTGCTCTGGCCCCTGTCGATGATATGGTCTCTGGCTGGCCTTATCCTGAAGATCATTGGCAGGATTCTGTGTGGTGTTCTCGGGATCGTCATCATGGTTGTCGGTGTCCTGCTGGTGATGACCATCGGCGGCGCACCGCTGGGCATACCGCTTGCGGCCTTTGGCTTCCTGCTGCTCGTTCGCGCAATATTTTAAACGGCCGGCATGCGGCGACGATCGCCAGCGCCCTGGCCAACGATCACAAAACCCGGGATTTACGGGATATTGCGGCGGGTGCTGCCTGGTGGCAATCAGGCAACCCGTCATTGCTGCGGCGAAAAACCCCCGATTTCATTGGCGGTATCCTGTTGCGCCTGGCTGATCACTATATAGATTGACCCGGCGCCTGTTATCGTCAGCGTTAATCGACCGCAACGCGAGGAGATTATCCATGAGTGATATCGAAATTATTGAGTCCGATACGGAAACGCCACTCTGTCCGCACTGCGAGCAACGCATCTCGAGTATTGTGGCGCGAAGAATTCGCACAACGCTGGGCGTCCGGTTTTTGTATTTCTGCAGCGGCTGCAAGAAAGTGCTTGGCGTGTCGCATCGTAAAGGATTCTGGATGGGTTGACGGAATTCCCGGGGGTTACGCCTGCATCGTGCAATCCTTATATTTCCGGGACCGGGGACCGTGGAGATCGACGAAGAATATACCCTTAGTGGTAACATAAACGTCGTCTGAACGATCTTCAGGGGGACGAGAGCGATGAGCGAGTCTATTGAAAGGAACGATGCCGGGACGCCGCGGCACCTTTGGGTCGTTGGCATTGTGGCGTTACTCTGGAATGCGATGGGGGCGTTGGACTACGTGATGACGCAGACGCAAAACCCGGAGTACATGGCCCAGTTCACCCCGGAACAGCTGGAGTTTTTCTACGGATTCCCGATCTGGGTGGAAGCCACCTGGGCCATCGCCATCTGGGGAGCGATACTGGGTTGTATCCTGTTGCTGATGCGGAAAGGACTGGCTGCACCGGTGTTTCTGGTGTCGTGGCTGGCCATGGTCGTAACGTCCTTCCACAATTTCGTCCTGTCCAATGGCCTGGAAATCATGGGTGACCCGTTTTCACTGGTCTTTACCGCCGTGATCTTCCTGGTTGCGCTGGCCCTTTTCCTGTACGCGCGGGCAATGCGCAGCCGCGGCGTACTAGCCTGAGAAAAGGCTCGGTAACTCGATGGCCGTCAGCGAAATTGCCGCCGGACTGATGTTGATGTCGATGTCGAGAATTACCAGGCGCAGGCCATTTGCGGAAGGCTTTGCGGCCGGCTATAACGCCGGAAGAAAACCGGGTGCTGCGAACAGCGAGGGAGAAGGTGA
>DATCZF010000035.1:0-3461 GCA_036526055.1 Woeseiaceae bacterium | reverse complement strand
AATACGTTGCCTCCCAGATATCGTATTGCTCACCCGAGCGATTCCTGTCGCCGAGGGCCGCTTCCATGCGATTGTAATCATAATGGCTTGCGCGGACGTTACCCAGGTAATCACGGTCAGCAGGCCTCGGGAGTTTCCTGAACTGGCTCTCGTACCAGTAAGCGTTCTTGTCTTCGTAGATGTTGATATTCATGTAGGCGCGAAAGTCCACGGGATCCGGGCAGGCAATAAAGGCGCCGTTGTATTCGTCCGGATAAAATACCTGGACCGCCATGGCCTCCCAGCCACCCGTCGAGCCACCGTAAGTAAATCGCGCCCAACCTTCGCCAATGCCGCGGAAGGTTTTTTCAATATAAGGAATCAGTTCATAGGTCAGCGCATCACCATAAGGTCCCTGGCTGGCAGAATTCACAGCGTAGGAATCGTCGTAATACGGCGTTGGGTGTTGAATCTCAATCACGATGTAACGGGGAAAATCATCACTGATCCATTTTTGGTAAAAGGCATACGCTTCCTGCTGCTCGATAACGTTGACGCCGCTGACCCGAAATCGCGGGTTGTAGACGGGCTCAAGATCGGGGTCCGGTGGCGTTTCCCGGAAACCCGAGAAATCCGCCGGAAAATGTCCATGGTTGATCATCAGCGGATAACGCGCCTCCGGGTGTTCCTCGAATCCATGCGGCAACAGGACGTGCGCACCAAGATAAACATCCTCACCCCAGAATTCACTCAGAAGTTCACTCTTCATGCGAATGTGCTTGATGTACTTCGTGTCCTGCGGCGGCGTGATCTCCGGTATGACCTGGTCCATGTACAGCTCAATGCGCTGGTTTTCGGGAGTCACCTCGATTCTGACCGGCTCGCTGTAAAAGTTGCCGGGCTTGCTATGCCAGACCTGGCCTTCACCCCGATCGGGCGGCAGGCTGACCACTTTTCCGTTCGACAGATGGAAGTCCTTGTAGCGATTAAGCAGCGCCTGCGCGTAATAGATACCAGGCGGCACATCGCTGAGTTGCTTCAGCGGATAGCCTGTCGCGGTCTTGTCAACCAGCCGTGATGCCCCGCCCTGCCAGTCATCGACATTGCTGCCGAACGCCAGCTGCGTATCCGCACTGATGCTTATTCGAAAGCGCGGCTCGTCGGCAGCATCCGACGCCAGTAAAACCAGCAGGCGGCCATCCTCGGGCTGCGCCGAAAGGGCAGGATCGAAACTGACCACGAACTCGAGGTTTTCGTCATAGCGATCGGTGTATACGTCGGCTATGAGAAAGGCCACCAGTGACACAAGTGCGGCTATGACCGCGGCAATTCGCAGTTGTCTCATCGCCCTCTCCAGTCAGCTGGCATTGGCGCCAGCGATTTTTCTAGTTTTTATCGGCCACCTGCCGGTCGCTCTGCCAGAACGAATACAGGAAAGCCACGTAAATTGTCGTGCCAAAGCGTTCCGCAAACAGCGGGCTCTCGCTATTCTTCGCACCGCCCCGCTGGCTTAGGCGTGCACCAATGCGCAATTCCAGGTCGCTCGTCACGGGCCGATGCCACGATAGTCCAAGCGTCGTTCCCAGGTATCCGCCACGAGCCTCGTACGCAGGTCTTTGAACCGTCGCAAAACGCGGCGCCACGTCGTAGTAATAGCCCATGTACTGCCTCGACGCAAAAGACGGCGTCAGCCTGACTTTCAGGCGCTGTCCCTCGATGCCAAAGTACCGGACGTAACGAATTTCCGGCGAGGCGACCCAGCCTCGCCATTCTGGAGTCAAATCCGGAAATACGGCGGCGCCGCGTAATTGCAGTGCGGCAAACCAGTCGCCACGCTCGTCGCTGTCACGGTTCAGTCGCCACTCGATTTCCGGCCCTAGCTCAACCATCGGGTCAAGGTCGGGCATACCCGTTCGCAGCGGCGTCTCCGTGGCGTCAGACCCAAAGCTGAAGTCCATATCGAGGGTAATCCCAAGGCGTTCCTCCTGAAGGATCTGGCCCCGGACGGGTTTTTCAATCTCCTCCCCCAGCCGCAGAAATGAGCCCCGGTAGATGGGAAAGGGCAGCGCGATAAAATTAGTGGTCGAGACAGCCGCGCCTGGATAGGCCGGGCTATGCATACCGAACCCACCGATAGCCAGCTCCCAGAGTGGTTTCGAGGGCTCGTCTGCCAATGCCGGCTGGGCGACCAGGCAGAATGCCAGTATCTGACAAACGGCCTTCAGCCCGGAGGGAGCATTAATTCGCAACAACAGTGACCCTCATGTTACCCATGCCCGTACCGGTCATTTCGACGACATCGCCAGGCTGCAGGTAGCTACCCGCCTCAATGGCATCCTCGATAAAGTCATCAATTACTTTATTTGTTAATGAGTTATCAATAAAACTTAAAGTAAATAACCACTTAGTCAGCGACCAGGCGATTTGACCTGCAGCGGGTTCCCGAAAGATCACACCCCCCGGTGTACCCGTTAAAACGGCCTGGCTTTTGCCGATGTTACCGTTGTCCAGAAGTGCGAGCGGTTGCCCGTTCCTGCTCCACTCCCTGGCGCGCCCTTCAGCCAGGGCTCGCTCGATGATTTGTTGTGGTTCAAGAATCATCTCGTCGGCGATTGCCTTTTGACGCTCCTGCCCATTAACTGACAGGCGAATTTCGGCCTGCTTCAGCCACGCCCGCCAGTTATCCGGCAGGACGATGTATGGCCCAATGGGCATTCGGTCCTCGCCGCTCTTGGCTTCAGGAAACCCTGCTCCGGATGTGACGTTTTCCGGGTCCAGGTGACGCAGCAGCGTGGCTCTCTCGGTAAAGTCGGCACACAGAAAGAAACCTTTCAGGGCTGCCTCGAAATCCTCCATCGACGCTATATCACGATCGAAACGCACGCAGACTTCCACTTCATAATCGAGCAATTCGCCGGGGCTGGCAGCGACCGTGGCGTCGAACCGGTTGGCTGGAGCCACTTTTGGAAACAGGAATACTTCGTCAACCCCGGCTTCTTCACCATGTTCTGCATAATTGGCACCCGCGGCGATATGCCGCTCACCGAGGCCGCGTGGCGCTATCAATTGCGCACGCTCGTAACGCTGTGGCCGCAATTTGCCTTCCATGACGCCCTGTCGAATAGCGTCGACGCCAATCTGCCCCACAAGCACCAGCGGATTTTCTTCACTGAGTTCATAGCTGCTGGTCAGGTCGGCTGCGACCACCTCGTCACCGCGATCACTGAGGACGAGCAAGGTATAAACCTCTTCTTCGTGAATAATCTGCGCCAGCGTCAGGGCACTGCGCAGCTTCGCCACCGTATTTTCCTGCACGTCGTCCGCGGCCAACGCCGCAGCGTTTGCCAGACAGCATGCGAAAACAGCCCCGGCCATCAGCTTTTTAAACATCAATAACAAACCTCGCCCGGCCGTTTGCCGGTCCTTGTAACTCGATAAGAAGACTATTTTGACTCTTCCTGCTGGGCTCTTGCCCTTCCCAA
>DATCZF010000034.1:0-4568 GCA_036526055.1 Woeseiaceae bacterium | reverse complement strand
CGACATTCCTCCGGGGCCACCGATTTCCGAGTTCGACGTCTGGGCTCCGAAGCTGCAGCAGGACGCAAGGGCTACCATGCAGGATCGCGTGCCACAGGCTCGAATTTACAAGACCTGGGTAGGGCCTAACTGGACCTCGCGCGATGCCGACCTGCTGGAACTCGCCGGGGCGGTCCTCTCATCAGGAAAGACTTCCAGGCTATATAAGCGGCTCGTTTACGAAGAGCAGATAGCAACGTCGGTCGACGCGTCCCCGCAGGCATTCGAAATCGCCGGGATTCTCGGTATCAGTGCAACGGTCCAGCCAGGTGGCGACATCGCCGCTGTCGAGAGGGCCATTGACGAGGAGCTGGCAAAATTCCTTGATAAGGGACCCGCGCAGGCAGAGCTGGATCGCGTTCGTACGCGAATGCGCGCTCGAAGGATTCGCGGACTGGAGCAGATCGGTGGTTTCGGCGGCAAGGCTCAGCTGCTTGCCGAGAACGCTACCTACGCAGGAGATCCGGCGTTCTACAAGACCCAGATGCAGCGCATCGACGAAGCGACGCCGCAGGATGTTCGCGATGCGGCAAGGCGCTGGTTTTCCGCGGGATCGTTTACGCTGGAAGTGCATCCGTTCCCGGAAGTCAGCGCGAGCGCCGAGGGGGTGGACAGGAGCAGCGGCCCGCCGATGCCCGAGGCATTCCCGGAAGTCGGGTTTGAGAAATTCGAACGCAGCGCCCTGGACAATGGCATGGAGCTCATCGTGGCAACGCGCAAAGCCGTGCCGATCGTCCAGTTCAGCCTGTCCTTGGATGCCGGCTATGCATCCGACCAGTTCACCGAGTTGGGTACGTCGAGCATGACCATGGCAATGCTGACCGAGGGCACCCAACGCCGCAGTTCGCTGCAAATCAGTGATGAGCTAGACCGGCTGGGGGCCTCGCTGGGCGCCGGGGCCGGGATAGACAGATCCGGCGTCGGCCTTAACGCACTCAAGTCCAACCTGGATGCCTCACTGGACCTGTATGCCGATGTGATTCTTAACCCGTCCTTCCCGCAGGGTGACCTGGACAGGTTGAAAAAGCAGCGACTGGCTCGCATTCAGCAGGAGAAAAACCAGCCGGTTGGAATAGCAATCAGGCTTATGCCAGCGCTTATATATGGCGAGGGACATGCCTACAGCGCACCGCTCACGGGCTCCGGTACCGAGGCATCTGTCGAGCGCATCACGCGCCAGACGCTGCTCGATTACCACGAGACCTGGTTCCGCCCAAACAATGCCGCGATGGTTGTTGTCGGCGATACCACGATGGCCGAGATAAAACCGAAGCTCGAGAAGCTCTTCGCCAGGTGGAAACCGGCCGATGTGCCAGTGAAGAATATTGGCAAAGTGTCCGGGCTCGATTCTGATCGTATCTACATCGTGGACCGCCCGGATGCGGTTCAGTCAATCGTCATTGGCGGCAACCTGGCGCCGGCCATTGTAGAAGGCAACGAAATTGCCGTCGAAACGATGAACGAGATTCTTGGTGGCTCGGCTACATCCCGTATCTATATGAACCTGCGTGAGGACAAGAGCTGGGCTTACGGTGCCTTCACGGTCCTCATTGATACCAAGGGGCAGAGACCATACTTCGCTTTTGCGCCGGTACAGACCGACAAGACAGCGCCCACCATGACTGAGATCAAGCGGGAGCTTACCGAGTATCTGGGCAGCAATCCGGCCACCGATGAGGAACTCGCCAAAGTGCAGGCCAACAATACGCTGAGCCTGCCAGGGCGCTGGGAGACGGCCGGCGCCGTGCTTCGCGATCTCACCGAGTTGCTAGCCTATGACCTGCCCGATGATTACTGGGACGAGTATGCGGACCAGGTCCGCGGACTCAACCTTCAGGAAATCAATAAGGCAGCCAAAGAAGTCATTCAGCCCGACAGGCTTCTGTGGATCGTCGTTGGCGACCGCAGCAAGATCGAAGCCGAAATTCGCGAACTCGAGCTGGGTGAAATCAGCATCATCGATGCCGATGGCAACCCGATCGACTAAAACATTGTTTGCAGCAAGGAAAAACGGGCCGCTTCAGCGGCCCGTTTTTTTGGGCCGAATTGGTTACGCATCATCATTATTGCCGAAACGCCGGTCGAGCCAGTGAGCAATGATTGCCGCGACTATGACAACCGCCGTGGCCAGTGCCGCACTCATGGTTCGCGTATTGCCGGCACCCATCGACCAGTCGAATACCGCGTAGAGCAGTACCACGAAAATGAAAATAAAGCCGTAGCGTAACCAGGGATTCATAGCGCGATCACTCTATCTCAACGTCCACGGTCATATCCACGCCACCATTATTCGAATTGTTGCAAGCCGATACCGTGTACGTCACGGTCTGGCCTTCCTGGTAGGGTGCGTCGCCGGATTGAGGCCATCCTGAGATTAGCTGCGAAACTCCGAGCGCACCATCTGCCAGAATCGCTGCGAGAACTGCACCGCCGCGGGTTGCGAGCGTTGCACCGATAGCTGCCCCGGTATAGCCGACGCCTGACCAGAAATAGACGCCCTGGCGGTGCTCGAGGTTAAGTTGCTCGGCCTGTTCCGGGCTCAGCGGACCCATCGTGCCAGCAACCTGCTGGCAGGGCGGGTTCAGTGGAAAGCTCTTGGCATCCGCGACCCTGATAGCACCGCCGATGCAGTAACCTCCGTCGGAATAGCCGCTGCATATGCGTGTATAGGGCGCGCCGAAATGAAATTGTCCAAACAATTCCAGGCGCCCACCGATACGGCGCCGGCCAACGACGACAATTTCGTCGATAGGCTCCGCGTCATCGTCGAACCCCGTCCAGCTGAGGTCCATGCCAGTGTCCCAATAGCTGCCGAGCTCGGCGTAGCTGTCGCGTTCGAGCCAGTAGTAGTTCTCACCGAATTCGAAAGTCATGCGCGTATCAAAAAACGCGTCTCTTTCCTCGAGCTGACCACCCTGGCTTTTTGCCGGCACAAGGGCCATCACCAACCAACCCACTATCCATGTGTACTTTTCCACGATTAACCCACCTTTTTGTTGGAGAAGAGGTGAGTCTGCTGCCGCCGAGGCGATCGCAGCAGCTTGCATTTCTGATCGGATTGTCGAGTTCGGCTATCGCGGCGTGTGGCAATTCCGGCTAGTCGTCATAACCGGGATTTCGTCGTTGCAGGCGCCGTAATAATCCCGGCCAGGCGAGCGATCCGCCCAGCCCCTTGGTGACCTGCTCGGCCTGGGCGCGAATCCCGGCGAGAATCTGCGGACTGATTTCTATCAGTTCCTGTCCGCTGGACTGGGCCATGACCTGGATCTGACAGGCAGTCTCCAGCGCATACATGGCCAGGAACGCATCCGGGATTGAAGGGCCCACAGTCAGCAATCCATGGTTACGCAGAATCAGTGCCGTTTTCTCACCGAGGTTCGCCACGAGACGCGGCTTCTCATCCGGATTCAGCGCCACGCCTTCGTAATCGTGGTAACCGACCGACGCCAGCGAGAAGAGCGAAGTCTGCGACAGGGGACGCAAGCCTGCCTTTTGCGCCGATACCGCGATACCTGCCCGGGTATGCGTGTGCAGGACGCAGATGACATCGTGCCGGGCCTCGTGCACGGCGCTATGAATCGTAAAGCCGGCCGGATTGACGGGGAACGGGGAGTCCATGACCTTGGCACCGCTCAGATCAACCTTGATGAGGCTGCTCGCCGTGATCTCATCGAACATCATGCCGTAAGGATTGATCAGGAAATGCTCCTTTGGACCCGGGACACGTGCCGAGATATGGGTAAACACGAGATCATCCCAGCCATACATCGCAATCAGGCGATAACAGGCAGCAAGGTCGACGCGCGTTCGCCACTCTTCATCACTGACTATTGACCTGACGTCGTTCACTGCCTGTGTGCTCCCAGTCATTGCTGCCTCCTCCAAGGAACCTCGGCAAATTATGACAGCTTTACCGGGCGCCATTAAGCTTTGCGGTTCACGGAACAATTTTTTTGCACTCCTTGCGACCTTTTTGCAAGCTGGTGCATCTCTAGCTTAAGAACGCGCACATTACAGGAGTTCTGTAACCATGAAACCGACTCGCATCCTGGTAATTCCCCTGGCACTGCTTGCCGCTGCCGCCCTGGCGGGAGAGGAAAAATCCGAGCAGATCAAGGTGTTCGTATCGACGGATGACGGTTCCGGACCGGTAGAAATCAAAATCGACAGCGATACGACAGGTTTTTCGCTGGACGACCTCACGGACGGCGAGTCGCGCACGATTGTCGACGAGGGCGGTCAGACTGTAATTATCAAACGTATCGATGACAGCTATGAATTCACGGTCGATGGCAAGACCATCGACCTGCCAGCTCCGCAGGACGCCCATCACGGAGACGGCATGCAACACGTATTTGTGACCCGCACTGACATCGAAGACGGCGCGGCGGGTCAGAAAGAAATCAATGTCCGGGTTCTGCGGCTGCATGAAGACGATGCTGCGGAAGGACCGGACGATATCCTGATTTTCAGCGGCCAACCGCTTGGCGATTCGGTCAGGGAAGAAATTCGCTCGGTACTCGAGAAGT
>DATCZF010000033.1:0-3670 GCA_036526055.1 Woeseiaceae bacterium | reverse complement strand
CTTCGCAGCGATGTCCGGCATCGGCTTCTGGGAGCTGATCATCCTGTTTTTGATCGGGCTGATCGTGCTCGGCCCGGAACGGCTGCCTCGAGTCGCACAGCAACTCGGCAGCTGGCTGGGGCAGGCGCGTCGCATGACGCGCATGATGCGCCGACAGCTCGAAGACGAGCTGCGCTTCGACCAGAACCTCAACATACGACCCAGGCCGGGTGCTGACACGCCGCCGGTAACCCCGGTGAAGCCGGCGAGCCCTGAGGCACCGGACACCGCCCCCGGGCGCAGCGGGACAGCTGACGATGGCTGACAGTTCCGGCGACGACAACAAGACAGAGGACCTGCAGGAGGCAACACTGCTGTCGCACCTCGTCGAGCTGCGCGGACGCCTGTTGAAAATCGCGGCGGCCATTCTCGTCGTGTTTGTCCTGCTGTTACCGTTTGCCCGGGATATTTTCGCCATCGTATCGGAGCCGCTGCGCTCAGTGCTGCCCGGCAACAACATGATCGCCACAGCTGTCGCCTCGCCGCTGCTTACACCCTTCAAGCTGACATTCTTCGTCGCGCTGTTCGTCGCCATGCCCGTCGTTCTGCACCAGGTCTGGGCGTTTGTCGCGCCCGGTTTGTACCGCAAGGAAAAACGCTTTGCGATGCCGCTGCTGGTATCCAGCATCCTCCTGTTTTACCTCGGCATCGCCTTTGCCTACTTCGTGGTGTTCCCGCTGATGTTTGGCTTCTTCACGGCAATCGCGCCCGTCGGCGTCGAGGTGCAAACCGACATCGCGAGTTTCCTCGACTTTGTGACGACCATCGTGCTTGCCTTCGGGCTGGCGTTCGAGGTGCCCATAGCAACCGTGCTGATCGTCTGGACCGGCTTGACGACACCTGCGAAACTTTCCGCAGCGCGGCCCTATGTTTTCCTCGGGGCATTCGTCGTCGGCATGTTGCTGACGCCACCCGACGTCATCAGCCAGACCCTGCTCGCCGTACCGGTTTATATCCTTTACGAACTGGGCATTTTCATGTCGCGATGGTTCGTCACGCATCGCGAAGAACAGGCGGAGGAAGCGGGTTCCTGATAGCATCGACGCGCCTGGCCAGCTTGCCCATGCCGGCCCTGGCAGCGCCAGGTATTAACGACAAGCACAAACGGGGTTCAAGCAATGACTGACTCAGCCGCTGTGGCGGAAAGTTACGATCGGGATGCCGAACTGTTTGGCCATCCCAAGGGACTGTATGTCTGCTTCGCGACGGAGTTGTGGGAGCGCTTCTCTTTCTACGGCATGAAGTTCCTGCTGCTGCTCTATCTCACCAAGTATCACCTGTTCACCGATGAGATGGGCTTTGATGTGCTGGGTGCATACGCGGGCCTGGTTTATGCGCTGCCGGTTATCGGCGGGCTGCTTGCCGACAAGTATCTCGGCATGCGCAAGGCCGTTGTCTTCGGTGGCGTCATGCTGTCGCTGGGACACCTGCTCATGGCGGTGGAAGGACACCAGGCGATGTTCTATGCGGCCGGTACCGTGCTCAGCCAGGACCTGGCGCTGGCCAACGGCACTGTGCTCGCGGCAGGCACGATGCTCGCGCAGGACATCACGATTCGCGACACCGCGGCACTGAACGTGTTTTACCTTGCCATCTCGCTGATCGTGCTTGGTGTGGGTTACCTCAAACCGAATATTTCGACGATTGTCGGCAAGCTCTACCCGAAGGACGACCCGCGCAGGGATGCCGGCTTTACCATTTTCTACATGGGTATCAACATCGGCTCTTTTTCCGCCACGCTGTTGTGTGGCTGGCTGGGCGAAACCTACGGCTGGGGCTACGGCTTCGGCGCGGCTGGCATCGGCATGGTGCTCGGCCTGATAACTTTTCTGTGGGGCCAGAAATACCTCTTCGGCCACGCGGAACCGCGCGAGCCCGCGCTGCTGACAGAGCGCGTGATGGGAATACCGCGCGAGTGGCTGATCTACCTCGGAAGCCTGGCGGCGCTCGTCGTCATCTGGTTGCTGGTGCAAAAAGAGCCGGTCGTGCACCTGGCCCAGAACGTGATGCTGATTACCGCTATCGTCGGCATCATCCTCTATTCGATGTTCTACCACCCACATCACCAGGCCAAAAGCCGCGTTGGTGCGTACAGCATCGCGGGCCTGGCGGTGCTGCTCGGTATCGGGGCGGCCTATATGTCCGACTTCACGGATGCGGCGGCGCTCGCCGAGATGCTGGTGTATGGCGCAGCGATTGCGGTCGTCGCTTTTGTCGTCTATGGATTCAGGTTTCACCGCTCCGATGAATTCGACCAGACCGTGGTACTGATGGTGCTGATTATTTCGACGATCGTCTTCTGGGCGCTGTTCGAACAGTCGGCCGGCTCGATGACGCTGTATGCGGATCGCGTCCTCGATCGCGAAGTCATGGGTATCGAGTTCACTGCAGCGCAGTACGGCTCGCTGAACGCAGGCTTTATCATGTTGCTTGCGATACCGTTTGCAGCGCTGTGGATGTGGCTGGGCAAGCGCAACCTCGAGCCGAGTACGCCGGTCAAATTCGCGCTGGGCATCATCCAGGTCGGCCTCGGTTTCGGCGCCCTGGTACTCGGTGCGCAATTCCCGGATGCGGCCGGCAAGGTTGCCGCGATCTGGCTGGTGCTCGCCTACCTGTTACATACGACCGGCGAACTCTGCCTCAGCCCGGTCGGCCTGTCGGCCGTCACCAAGCTATCCATTTCACGCGTGGTCGGCGTCAGCATGGGAACCTGGTTCCTCGCCACGGCGTTGTCAGAAACTGTCGCCACGCGCATTGGCAAGCTGGCGTCTATCGACACCACCGGCGGCGAAACCCGGGACATCGCCACCGCGCTGGCAACCTACACGGAGCTGTTCGACTTCCTGATGCTGCTGGGTATCGGCACGGGCATCGCGATGCTCTTTATTGCGCCGCTCCTGAAGCGCGGCATGCACGGCGTCAACTGACGGGCTGGCGGCGTGGGTGGCTGATCAGCCGCCCACGCAGGCGCCTGCATACGCGATATCAACGCCAGCGTTCTCCAGCTGGCAGACATTCTGGTACGTGTTGCCGTCCAGCCCACACACGGGCTGGTAATCCGGCGGGCAGTTGCGCCCCTGCGACTGGCACAGCCCCGCGTACAGAATACGGATGCCGGTTCTCTCCGCCTGGCAGGCATTGCTGTAAGTGCGCTCATCCGCACCGCAAACCGGCACGAACACGCGCGGACAGGGCCGCACACCACAGGCGCCCTCTGTGTAGCTCTCCTCGCCCGCGGCATCGGCCAGGCAGGCATTGGCATAGGTTGTGCCATTCATACCGCAAACCGGCGCAAATATTTTCGGACAGCGGGCAATATCGCAGGCGCCGGTTTTCTGCACCGGCATGCGGCCCTCGATAGCCTGGCAACGATTCTGGTAGGTGCGGCCGTTCATGCCACACACCGGGTCGTAAACTCCGCCGCAAACGTCGTCGCCGCAAGCGCCTTCTGCGGCGACTCCAACGCCGGCCTTGTCGGCAAGACACTGGTTACTGTAGGTAATGCCATCGACGCCGCACACCGGCTCGATATCCTCGCTGCAAACCCTCGTGGCGAGGCATTCGCCTTCTGCCACCACCGCCACCGCGTCGGCCTCGGCGTAACAGCGGTTGCTGTAAGTGTTGCCATCCT
>DATCZF010000032.1:0-7806 GCA_036526055.1 Woeseiaceae bacterium | reverse complement strand
TGTCCTCACCGAGCAATTCGCCGTGCGCGGGCATTTGTCCGGACCGGCCATTGACGATCGTCGTTCGAATCGCGTCCGCTGCGCCGCCATAGAGCCAGATGTTGTCGGTCAGGTTCGGCGCTCCAAGCATCGGGTTACCTTCGCCGCCCTGACCGTGGCACGCGCCGCACATGGGCTGGAACAGCGCCTTGCTGGCTGCCAGGTCTGTCGTATCAACGGTTGGGTCACTGAGGCTGCGGACATAGCGCACCATGGCATCAATTCCGGCATCACCGCCAAGCGCCGCACCCATTGGCGGCATCATGCCGGCGCGGCCAGTCGAGATACTGGCTACGATGGCTGCGGAATCGCTACCGTACAGCCAGTCCGCATCGGCCAGGTTCGGGAATCCCGGCGCACCGCGACCATCCGAGCCATGGCAGGTGGCGCAATAGTTGGCAAACAGGCTCTTGCCCACCGTAAGTGCCGCATCGTCACCACGCAACTCGTCAATGCTCAGGTCGGCGAACTGCTGGAATACCGACTCATAACGGCTTTCCGCCGCCGCCATCTCCTCGGCGTACTGCCCTTCCTGCGACCAGCCGAGCAATCCCTTGTATTCGCCGAGACCAGGGTAGGCAACAAGATAGACGACGCCGAAAACGATCGTCAGGTAAAAAAGGTTCAACCACCAGCGCGGAGCCGGATTGTTCAGTTCTTCGAGGTCACCATCCCACGTGTGGCCCATCTTGGCATCGTCTGCCAGGTCCTCGGGCGACTGGCGCGCGGACCAGGAGATCAGCCAGATACAGCCGGCGATAAACACTACGGTCAGTATGATGATGAACCAGTTCCAGAAAGCAGGCATTACCGATCCTCCCGGTTGTCGGTATGTTCAAATTGGTCAGGCGCGGAATCTTCCTGCAGCGGCAATGCGGCCGTTGCCTCGAAGTCGCTCTGCCTGCGTTTGCTCCACGCCCAGGCGCAGATGCCCAGGAACAGGAGTAGCCAGACAACGGTCGAAATTCCGCGAAAATCATGTATGTCCATGGGCGCTTACCGACGACTGCTGCGATTTGTTCCCAGGCCCTGCAGGTAGGCAATCAGGGCATCCATTTCCGTTTTGCCCGCGACCGCGGCCGCTGCGCCGCTAATCTCTTCATTCGAATACGGATCGCCGAGCTTCTGCAGTGCCGCCATCTTTGCCGTGATCAGGTCCGGATCGACCAGCGCTTCGGCCAGCCAGGGGTAGGCAGGCATGTTTGATTCCGGCACCACGCTTCTCGGATCGAGCAGGTGAATTCTCTGCCAGTCGTCGCTGTACCGTCCGCCCACGCGCGCGAGGTCGGGCCCGGTTCTCTTTGAGCCGAACTGAAACGGGCGGTCATACACGAACTCGCCGGCAATGGAATAGGGCCCGTAGCGTTCCGTCTCGCTGCGAAATGGCCTGATCTGCTGGGAGTGGCAGCCGTAACAGCCCTCGCGAATATAAACATCGCGCCCGGCAAGCCGCAGCGCAGGGTACGGAGTAATGCCTTCCGCCGCTTTGGTCGTATCATTGCTGTAAGTCAGCGGAATAATCTCGACGAGGCCACCGAAGCTGATCGCCACGACGATCAGGATGACCATCAGGTTGATGTTCTTTTCGATAGTTTCGTGCTTCATTCGAAACGTCTCCTGTTAAGCCGGCTGGCGTACTGGCACCGGAACGATCTCTTTCCGGCTAACAGTTTTCCAGACGTTGTAAGCCATAATCAGCATGCCACCCAGGAACAGGACACCGCCCAGCAGGCGCAGCCCGTAGTACGGGTAGGTGAATTTCAGGCTTTCAACGAAAGAGTAAGTCAGCGTGCCGTCGTCGTTGACAGCGCGCCACATCAGCCCCTGGGTCACGCCGGCAATCCACATCGATACGGCATACAGGACTACGCCGATGGTGGATACCCAGAAATGCACGTCCACAAGTCGCGTGCTGTACATCGAGTTGCAATTGTACAAACGCGGCAGCATGGAATAGATCGCGCCGATCGTCATCATGGCTACCCAGCCGAGCGCGCCGGCATGCACATGGCCAATCGTCCAGTCCGTGTAATGCGAGAGGGCGTTCACGGTCTTGATTGACATCATGGGGCCTTCGAATGTCGACATGCCGTAAAAGGAGAGCGACACGATCATGAATTTCAGAATCGGGTCGCTGCGCAATTTATGCCAGGCGCCGGACAAGGTCATGATGCCGTTGATCATGCCGCCCCAGGATGGCGCCAGCAGGATGATCGAGAAGACCATGCCGAGCGATTGCGCCCAGTCCGGCAGGGACGTGTATTGCAGGTGATGCGGACCGGCCCACATGTAAATCGCGATCAGCGACCAGAAATGCACGACCGACAGGCGGTACGAATAGATCGGTCGACCGGCCTGCTTGGGCACGAAGTAATACATCATGCCAAGAAAGCCGGCCGTGAGGAAAAAGCCCACGGCATTGTGCCCGTACCACCACTGCATCATGGCATCGACGACGCCGGTATAGATCGGGTACGATTTGGTGGCAGTTACGGGTAATGCCAGGTTATTGAAGATGTGCAGGATCGCCACTGTGATGATGAACGCCGCAAAGAACCAGTTGGCGACATAGATGTGTTTCACCCTGCGGCGCGCAATCGTGACCAGGAAAACAATCGCGTAGGCAATCCACACGGCGGCGATCAGCAGGTCAATCGGCCACTCCAGTTCCGCATACTCCTTGGACTGCGTAATGCCCAATGGCAGCGTGATGGCCGCAAGCACGATAATGGCTTGCCAGCCCCAGAAGGTAAAAGCTGCCAGCTTGTCGAAGGCAAGCCGCACGTGGCAGGTTCGCTGCACGACATAGTACGACGTCGCGAACAGGGCAGAGCCGCCAAACGCGAAGATGACCGCATTAGTGTGCAAAGGCCGCAGACGTCCGTATGTCAGCCACGCCGTGTCGAAATTCAGTTGCGGCCAAATCAGCTGCGCGGCAATCACGACGCCAACCAGCATGCCGACAATTCCCCACACCACAGTCATGATGGCAAATTGCCGAATAACGGAGTCGTTATAGGAGTTTGAATTATTCAAGGACTTACCCCTTACAAGCTCGACGATTCAATTGTATCGTGGACAGTGTAGACCAGGGCTGCCCGCATGTGGCAACCTCATGCCGGCAAGAACCTCTGCCGGTTGCTGGTTTTAATACGAAATTGAGCCCCCTAATAGAGGACAAACACCGTGCTGGCGGGCGACGGTGTTTGTCATATGTCGCTGGTGACTTGGCCGCACCAGCGATGCAGCAAAGACTAATCAATACACCAGTTGCCGGATATACGTATGCATACCTATGGAGGAAACCGGAGCGTGCGGGGATTTCACCATGCGCCAGGCCAATTTTCTCCGCGACCCATGTATACTCTGGCGCTCTTAAAACAGCGTTGATTAAATGTTGAGCATGGCGAACAGCGAACGGCTTTCCGATGAGACCTTGAGCGCAGTCCTGGATATAACCAGTGACGCGATCGTCGTCGTGAACAGGCGAGGCGAGATTCGCCACTACAACGCTGCAGCAGAGATGCTGTTTGGTTACGACCGAAACGACATCCTGGGCCAGCCAGTCGAGGTTTTACTGCCGGAAGCGATGCGCGAGAGGCATGAGAATTTGCGGACGGGTTATTACGAGGCGCCGCGGCAACGGTCTCTTGAATCAGCCCTGTGGCTGAGCGCGCGCCGCAATGATGGCAGTATTTTCGAAGCGGAGATCGCCCTGTACCCGCTACGAACCCAAGGCGAGGATGTGCTGGTGGCGGCAGCCGTCCGCGACATTCGGGGCAAAGGCACGACCGAACCGATGTTTCGCAACCTGCTGGAGACGGCACCGGACGCGATGGTTATCATCGACGATACCGGCATGATTGCGGTTGCCAATGAACAGGCCGAACAGATGTTTGGCTACAAGCGTGAGCAATTGCTCGGTAACGATATAGAGATGCTGATACCCGAGCGCCTGCGCAAAGGGCACCTCACACATCGCGCACACTATTCCAGCGATCCGAGTGTGCGGCCCATGGGCGCCGGAACGGAACTGCTCGGTCTTCGAGCCGACGGCAGTGAATTCCCGGTGGAAATCAGCCTCAGCCCGGTCAAACTCGGGGCGCACCTGTTCGTTTCCAGCGTGATCAGGGATGTGACCGAAAGACAGCGTATGGAGCAGGAAATTCGCGCTGCGCATGAGGCAGCCGATCGGGCCAACAAGGCAAACACGGCTTTTCTGGCCGCTGCCAGCCATGATCTTCGGCAACCGGTGCAGGCCCTGCACTTGCTGAATGGCGCGCTCAAGCGCGTGGTCAAGGATCCGCGCGCGCTGCAGATGATTGAGAGTCAGGACCACTCCCTCAACGGCATGACCAATCTGCTGAATTCACTCCTCGATATCAGTCGCCTCGACGCCGGCGCCATCAAACCGGAGATCGAGGATTTTTCGATCAAGCGCATGATTGACCGCTTGTCCGCCGAGTTTTCAAGACAGGCATCGCACAAGGGGTTGCGATTCGACGTAGAGCCATCAAATATCGTCGTGCGCAGCGACCCGAACCTGCTCGGCGAAATCATTCAGAACTTCGTTTCGAATGCGATCCGCTATACGGAAAAAGGTGAAGTTCGTATGGCCTGCAGCAAGCAGAAAGGCAGGCTATGCGTTGCGGTATCCGATACGGGCATTGGTATCGAGCCGGAGCAGTTCGAGGCAATTTTCAAGGAATTCCACCAGTGCAAAACGCCGGGCGCGACGCAGGAAGGGTTCGGGCTCGGCCTGGCCATTGTGCGCCGGCTGGCGGATCTGCTTGGTCATGAACTGAAGGTCACGTCCACGCCAGGCAAGGGCTCCTGTTTTTGCGTTTATCTGCCCATAGTGGATTCAAAAAAGGCGGTCGCGACGGAAGAGGCGGCTGCCGCCAGGGTGGACTATGCCCAGCAATCCGGAACGATCATTCTGATCGAAGACGACTTTTCGGTAGCCGATGCCTGGGGAATGCTGCTCGAAGCCGAAGGTTACAAGGTCGTAACCGCGCGTTCGGCACTCGAGATTGATTCAATTTTCGAGCACCTGGATGAAAAGCCCGACCTGGTCATTTCCGATTTCCATTTATTGCATGGCACGACCGGTATGCAGGCCGTGACGGCTATTCGTGACAAGCTTGAAGACCTGATTCCCGCGTTTATCGTCACCGGGGACACCTCCAAGGTCATAGACGAGGCCCGTCAGCTCCCCAACGCAATAATCATGTGCAAACCGGTCAATATCGACCAGTTGCTGGAGCTGGCGAAAAAAGCCGTGGCCTCGGGCGAGGCCAGCGAAGACTGAGTGGGGTGGCTAAAGCAGGGACAGCCAGCTTGCCGGTGACTTGGTAATTGCCGCACCCAGGATAAAAAGAAAGACGAATACAGCCGCCGCAAAGGCTGACTGCCGCAGCTCGAATGAGCGGCCTGGGCGCAGCGCAATCGAACCGAGAATAATGTAGCCAATGAGCAGGGCAAATTTAGTCAGCAGCCAGCCCTGGTACATGAAGTTCAGTCGCAGCACATAAACCAGCATCGCTCCGGAGACCAGTAACACAGTGTCGATAACATGCGGCAGGATACGGACAAGCCGGTTTTCCAGCCTCGGTGACCCGCGAAAAGCCCAGTAGCCACGTAACACGAAACCACTGATGCTGAGAATAATTGTGCCGACATGAACGTATTTAAGGACCTGGTACACGCTGGTTCTCTCCCTTCAACTGTATTTTCGCAAGTCGGATACGCTGCTTATCCTGATCAGGCGCTCTTCGACACTGATGATGCCCTCTTTGGCGAGGCCGCCTAGCAGGCGAGAGAGCGTCTCCGGCTGCATGGACAGCCTGGACGCTATGATGTGCCGCGGCATGTCGAGCTCCAGGTCGGCGCTGTCACCCGACTCGTCCTGGATCTGGGACAGCAAGAATGCGGCCAGGCGATGACGGGCATTTTGAATGGTCAGATTCTCGATTTCGATAATGTAGGAATGCAGGCGACGGGACAGGTCTGCGAGCAATTTAAGGCAGGCGTCAGTCGAGTCGGACAGCAAGGCAATATAGCGACTGGTCTGAATCTGGCACAACACGGTGGCGCGCAGGGCCTTGGCGTTGACCGGAAAGCGCGGCACTTTCATGAATGCGACGGCTTCCGCAAATGTTTGCCCGGGATGAATCACTTCGATGACCTTTTTGTCACCGGCAGCGGAAACGATCGACAGTTCCACCTGGCCGTCGAGAACGAAATAAAAATAATCTGCGGGATCTCCGCGCATGAACAACGCCTGGTCTTTATCCAGGCTGACCTGCGACATACCGGCCTGCAGGGATGCAAATTGCTCGTCCTCCAGGCTGGAGAACAGGTAATGCTGTCGAATCGTCTCAAGATCCATAATCATTCCGTCCCGATTTGGGGAAATGCATTGTAGCAGCCGATGCGGATATCACCGCATCGGCTTGCGCCGGAAAATATTCCTAAATCGTCTGGGAGAATCGCTGGCTTAGCGACTGGTCGCCGCTATAGATATCGAACACCCGGGCGACGGTACGCAACAGCAACCGTCCGCGGGTCGTAATGTCGACTCGCCGCGTATTCGTGGTGATCAGGTTGTCCTCTTCAAGCGGTTTGAGCCTTTGTAACTCGGCTGCAAAGTACTCGGTGAAATCGATATTGAACTTCTGGCTGAAATAGTCGAAATCGATATAGCCGAAACACATCATCTGCTGGATTACCGCCCCGCGCAGCCGGTCATCGTCATTCAATACCAGGCCGCGCTGAATCGGCAGCTTGCCCTGGGCCAGTATTTCCGCATAACTGGCGGTGCCGACGACGTTTTGCGAGAAGCTGTCACCAATATGACTGATCGAGCTGATGCCGAGACCGATCAGGTCACAGCTGCGATGCGTCGAGTAGCCCTGGAAGTTTCTCTGCAATTCCCCCGTCCGCTGGGCGACAGCCAGCTCGTCATCGGGCAGGGCGAAATGATCCATGCCAATGTATTCATAGCGTGCATCGATAAGTTTGCTGATGGAGCTGTTCAGAATATCAAGCTTGACGTCCGGGCTCGGGATTTCTTCAGACTTGATCATGCGCTGCCCTTTGAAGCGTTGTGGCAGGTGCGCATAGTTGTAGACTGCGATTCTGTCCGGAGCCAGGTCTATGACCGTGTCGAGCGTCCTGGAAAAGCTCTCGACCGTCTGTCCGGGCAGGCCGTAAATCAGGTCAAACGAGATTGATTCGAACCCGGCCGCGCGTGATTTTTCGGTCAGTTCGCGCACTGACTCTTCGGACTGGATGCGGTTGACCGCTTTTTGTACCTGCGGGTCGAAATCCTGGATACCCATGCTCAGCCGGTTGAAGCCAAGTTCAGCCAGCGTATCGATAGCGTTCAGATCAACGGTCCGCGGGTCGATTTCAATGGAAAACTCCCGGTCCGGCGTCTTTTGCAGATCGAAGTTGGCACTCAGTCTCCGCATCACTTCACGAAGCTGATCTTCGGCAAGATACGTTGGCGTGCCGCCGCCAAAATGCAATTGCTCAACGACACGATCCTTATCGAACAGTGCTGCCTGAAGCTCGATTTCGCGGTACAGGCTGCCGAGGTAATCCGTGACCCGTTGCTGATTGCGCGTCACTATTTTTGTGCAGCCACAGTAATAACAGAGCGTCTGGCAAAACGGGATATGGACATAAACGGACAACGGCCGTGGAATCGGCAACTGGTTGCTCTGCGAGGCGAATTTCTTGTGGTCTTCCGCGTTGAATGCA
>DATCZF010000031.1:0-3988 GCA_036526055.1 Woeseiaceae bacterium | reverse complement strand
GCCTGGGTGGCGACAGTCGAGGGGCATCACCCGGACCTGCAGGTGGGTTATGGGCGCTGCCATGTCACCTACACCACGCATGCGATAGGCGGTTTGTCACAAAACGATTTCATTTGTGCCGCGAAGATCGATCAACTTTGGGCCGAATAAAGGCAATGGTGACAGACACAGGCGTTTCGCTGGCGGCGATCGAGGATGCTGCGGCCAGACTGCAGAGCGTTGCGGTGCGCACGCCCTTGCTGGTCTCGGCTGAGCTTGATGAGGCGGTGGGTGGCAAGGTTTTTGTCAAGCCGGAATGCCTGCAAAGGACTGGCTCATTCAAGATTCGCGGGGCGTATAACCTGATGAGCAGGCTCGACGCGACGCGGGCAGCGCGCGGCGTTGTCGCCTGGTCTTCGGGTAATCACGCCCAGGGTGTTGCGGCGGCTGGCGCGCTGCTCGGCATTCGCACGGCGATTGTGATGCCTCAGGATTCTCCGGCGATCAAGCTGGAACGAACCCGGGCCTATGGCGGCGAAACGATCCTGTACGACCGATACAGCGGGGACCGGGAGGCGATCGCCCGTCAGCTGGCGGCGCAGCGAGGTGCTGAGCTGGTGCCATCCTACGACCATCCCGACATTATTGCGGGCCAGGGAACTGTAGGGCTCGAGATCGTCGAGCAGGCGACAGAGCGTAACGAACGACCTGACCAGGTCCTGATCTGTTGTGGCGGCGGTGGCTTGAGCGCCGGCTCTGCCACGGCAATAAAAGCCTGTTGGCCAGACTGCGACGTTTACATTGTCGAACCACAGGAATTTGACGACACGGCCCGGTCATTGCAGGCCGGTGTCCGCGTTAGCAATGCCGCAGAGGCGCGCTCATTTTGTGACGCTCTGCAGGCCAGCACGCCCGGCGCAATGACATTTCCGATCAACCAAAGATTGCTGAGCGGCGGTCTTCAGGTCAGTGATGTGGAAGTCGGCGCCGCGATGCGTTTTGCCTTTCAAAACCTCAAGCTGGTCACTGAACCAGGGGGAGCCGTTGCGCTAGCTGCCGCGCTGGCCGGCAAGATCGACATGCGCGGCAAAACCAGCGTCGTTGTCATCAGTGGCGGCAATGTTGACAGGGCACTTTTTGCTGAGGTGATGCAGGAGCAGGCCTAGCTCAGGTATCTTTCGCAAGCGTTTCTGATGGTTTGCGCAGGCGCAGTACAAATCGATCGCTCCTGCCGCGAATGCGTTCGTCGAAAACACCAAGTGACTGGTCGTCCCCCGGGTTGGTCAGTACATCGCTTTCAGCTTCCAGTAACAGTCCGGCCGCTTCTGCTGCCTGCAAAACAATAGCCTTATCGATACGATGCAGGCTGCCAGCCGCCGCGCCAGGCGCGCCGGTATGGTCTATAACGCCAAGGACGCCACCCGGGCGCAGCAGCGTGTAGGCAATGCGCAGAAAATTTTCCACGCCTTTGCTGCCCGCGCTGTTATAGATGTCGTGCAGGTTGAGCGCCGTCAAGGCGACATCGTATGGGCCGTCAGAAGCGCGTATGTCCGCAAGTTCCTTGTCCATGCGCGAGACGTTGGGCAGACGCCCGTTGGCGAGTCGTTCCTCCAGGCTGCGCGCCATAATGCCGCCGTTGCCGCGCAGTACGGACGGCGGATTCATGGCGGTAACTGTACCGCCGGGCGACACGGCCAGCGCCAGCACCTCCGTGTAGTAACCCGCACCCGCAATCAGGTCGATCGCTTTCATTCCCGGAGTAATACCAAGAAATTCAATTACTTCAGCCGGTTTTCTATCGTCATCTCGACGTCGGTCAGCGAGTGGTCTGTCCGCAGCGGCCAGCGCATTGCGCAGGTTATCCGTGGTATCGGCGCTGTCATTCGAGCGCGGGTCTTTGTCGTTCGAGCAGGCGGCCAAAACGGCCAACAGCAGCATCGCGATGATTGCTCTGGTCCATTTGCCTGGTGTCACGGCAGCTGCTCCGTCAGTGAAGGATCGATCGGCGGGCAAGGATACACAGTCGAAATGCCCGCGACAATTCTTCGCAGGGACTGCGTGGCGCAACGGCATGTTGTGCGAAAGCGTGTAAAGTAGGGGATGGTCCACACTGGCGCAAATAAATCCCTGTCATGAACAGTTCAGAGACACTGCCGAAAAATCAGGAGAGTAAGCCTTCGCGCTCCCTGCGTCCGCTGAAAACGCTGCTGCCGTTCATCCTGCCCTACAAGGCCACCCTGGTTTTTGCATTGCTGGCGCTTTTGGTGGCGGCTGCAGCAATGCTGGTACTACCGATGGCGTTGCGGCTTCTGATAGACCAGGGCTTTGCCGCCAATGACGTCGCGACCATCGATCAATATTTCGCCGGCTTCCTGATCGTAGCGCTCGTCTTTGGCGCCTTCGCCGCATTGCGGTTTTACCTGGTCACCTGGCTTGGCGAGAGAGTCGTAGCCGATATTCGCAATGCCGTTTATCGCAGAGTGATTTTCATGGATCCGACGTTTTTCGAAATCACCAAGACGGGCGAAGTGTTGTCTCGCCTGACGACGGATACTACGCTGGTGCAGTCGATCGCAGGCGTCAATCTCTCGATTGCACTGCGCTCCTTTCTCAGCCTGGTCGGCGGCATTGTCCTGCTTGCGATTACGAGTTCTACGTTAACGCTTTACATCGTGCTCGCCATTCCGGTGGTCGTCGTCCCGCTGATCCTGATCGGCAGGCGGGTTCGCCGCCTGTCGCGCAGCGCACAGGACCGAATCGCCGACAGCAGTGGCCTGGCCGGTGAAACGCTGAATGCGATTCAAACGGTACAGGCGTTTCGGCTTGAAGAGATGCAGAGTCAGCGCTATTCGGATGCAGTCACACTAAGCTTCCGCGCCGCAGTGCGGAGAATTCGGGTCAGCGCCAGCCTGACGGCGATCGGCGTGGGACTGGTGTTTTCAGTCATCACCTTGATTCTCTGGCTGGGCGCCCATGCGGTTGTAGCGGGTCAAATGACTGCGGGAGAGCTCGCACAATTTTTGTTCTATGCGCTGTTCGTCGGGTCGTCCGCGGCCGCGCTAAGCGAGGTCTGGGGCGACATCCAGCGGGCCAGCGGCGCCATGGAAAGACTTGCCGAGCTGCTTGCTGCCGAGCCGGCAATCAGCGCTCCACAACAGCCGCAAGTATTGGCAAAGCCGGTGCGCGGCCAGATTCGATTCGAAAACGTCAGTTTCAGCTATCCATCACGTCGTGATTCGCGAGCACTGGAGAGCCTGGACCTCGATATACCTTCCGGTGAAACCCTCGCCATAGTAGGACCGTCGGGCGCCGGCAAGACGACGACCTTCCAGTTGCTGCTGCGTTTCTATGACCCTACAAAAGGCGCAATAAAAATCGACGGACTGAATTTGCGTGACCTCGATCCGCTGCAACTGCGCCGCCACATCGCACTGGTGCCACAGGAAACGGTGTTGTTTGGCACCAGCGCACTGGAGAACATCCGTTATGGACGGGCTGAGGCGTCGAATGCCGAAGTTATTCAGGCCGCCAAAGCAGCGGCTGCTGATGAATTCATTGCGGCACTGCCGGAAGGCTACCAGACCTACCTGGGAGAGCGCGGCACCCGATTGTCAGGTGGCCAGCGGCAGCGCATCGCTATCGCGCGAGCCATTCTGAAGGACCCGCCAATCCTGTTACTGGATGAAGCCACCAGTTCGCTCGATGCGGAAAGTGAAAGCCTGATTCAGCAAGCCCTGGACAGATTGATGGCCGATCGCACGACGATCATCATTGCGCATCGCCTGGCGACCGTGCAGAAGGCAGACCGCATCGTCGTGATGGACAATGGGCGCCTGATTGCGTCGGGCACGCATGACGAACTGATTCGGTCCAATCCGCTTTATGCCAGGCTGGCTGCCCTGCAGTTCGGGGAAGCCGACCAGCCGACCTCCGGCCTTGCGGCGGGATAAGCATAGAATGCAGATTATTCAAGACATTTTGCTGGTTAATGTTGGCAGGATTGTAAGTA
>DATCZF010000030.1:0-4676 GCA_036526055.1 Woeseiaceae bacterium | reverse complement strand
TCCGCCCAATGGCTGGATTCAGAATTGCAATTCCACGCCGTTCACGGCAGCCGGTGCGTTCAGTCCCAAACGCGAGAACTATCCCGTTTACATGGCGCCCGATGCCGAGAACTTTCGCGGCGTTCATGCGGTCCGCCTGTTACGGGGCATCGAGGGGCTGACCCTGGACAGCCTGATAGAACTGGCGTACGACCCACAACTGCCGGGGTTCGAAAAGCTGATTCCGGGGCTGGTCGAAGCCTGGGATGAGCATGCCGACACATGGCCGGCGCTGACGGAACCGATTGCCATCTTGCGGAACTGGGACCTGCGGGTTTCGGCAGATTCGGTCGCCATGACCCTGGCGCATTTTTACGGCGTAAACTACAGCGAGAGCAGCAGCGGCATACGCGACGCCTATGATCTCGAGAGAATCGAACTGATCGATTACCTGGGCACGAATTCTCCACTCGAAGAGCGGCTGCAGGCATTTGCCGATACGGTTGCCATGCTGGAGGCCGATTTCGGACGCTGGGACCTGCCATGGGGCGAAGTAAACCGTTACCAGCGCATCAATGGGGCAATCAAACAGCCGTTTAACGACGAATTGCCGAGCCTGCCGGTCGGCATGGCCTCCGGAAACTGGGGCGCGCTCGCTTCGTTTGGCGCCCGGCGCTATCTCGACACAAAGCGTATCTATGGCACCTCGGGCAACAGCTTCGTTGCGGTTGTGGAGTTTGGCGACAGGGTCAAGGCGAAGTCGATGCTTGCGGGTGGCCAGAGCGGTGATCCCGAGTCGCCGCATTTTGACGACCAGGCGCAACGTTACGTGGATCGCGAGTTCAAGGACGTCGCGTATTACCGGGAAGATGTCGAACGGCGGGCCGAAAAGAGTTACCATCCGGGGGAGGCGTGATTCACGCAATTGCCGGGGAATCGCCGTCAGGGGGGAGCGATTGCCCGGCACGTTGAAGCAAACTGCAAAAAGGAAAGGCAACAATGAAAACGATTTCCCCCTTGACGCTATCGGCCCTGGTAGCTTTGCTGCTAACGGCTTGCTCGGAACCCGCCAGTAACGTTGGAGTAATTGAGTACCCGGCGACGGCGACGGTTGAGCAGGCCGATGACTATCATGGCACTGTCGTTCAGGATGCCTACCGCTGGCTCGAAGATGATGTGCGCGTTAGCCCGGCGGTCAGGGAATGGGTCGGCAAACAAAATGAGGTGACCCGTCAATACCTGGATGCGATAGAGGAAAGAGACCGAATCAAGAATCGGCTGACGACGCTATGGGATTACGAGCGTTACAGCCTGCCGCACAAGGAGTCCGGCCGCTATTTCTATTCGTATAACAGTGGCCTGCAGAACCAGAGCGTTATTTACGTGCAATCGTCCCTCGACAGCGAGGCCGAAATCCTGCTGGATCCCAACACCTGGTCTGAAGATGGCACGGTAGCGTTGGGCGCGTATTACCCCAGCCACGATGGCAAGTACGTGGCCTACCTGGTGCAGGATGGCGGTACCGACTGGCGCACCGGTTACGTGATGGAGCTCGAAGGCCGCAAGGTGCTGGACGACAGGCTGGAGTGGCTAAAATTTACCGGCCTGACCTGGGCGGAAGACAACTCCGGTTTCTTCTACACACGCTTCCCGACGCGCAGTGAGGAAGGCAAATTCATCTCGACGAATAGCGACCAGTCGGTCTACTTCCATCGTGTTGGCACAGCGCAAAGTGAGGATGAGCTCGTCTATGCAAGGGCCGATCATCCGGACTGGCGTTACGGGGTCAGAATTACCCAGGATAATCGCTACATGGTGCTGACGATGAGCACGGGCACGGATAGCCGCTACCAGGTTGCCTATCGTAATCAGCGGCGCGGTGACGACGAGTTCACGATGCTGATCGAAGGCTTCGACTACGATTATTCACTGGTCGGCAATATTGGTGATGAACTGATCTTCCGCAGCAACAACAATGCACCGCGCGGCAAGCTGATCGGTATTGACCCGAACAACCCGGCGCCCGAGAACTGGCGTGAAATCATTCCTGAAACGGAAGACACCCTGTCATCCGTCAGTTTTATCGGTGGCAAATTCATTGCGCAGTACATGCAGGATGCGCAGTCGCTCGTGGCGATTTACGATCAGGCGGGAAATTTCGAGCGCAACGTCAATTTGCCTGGCATCGGCAGTGCCGGCGGCTTTGATGGCCATTATGACGACGCCGAAACATTCTTCGATTTCTCGAGTTTCAATACGCCGCCGTTGGCCTACCGCCTTGACGTGGAAACAGGAGCAGTCAGCCTCTTCCGCGAGACGACGCCCGCGTTTGACAGCGACGACTATATCGTCAGGCAGGTGTTCTACTCATCGAAAGACGGCACTCGCATACCGATGTTCATCACCCACAGGAAGGATATCGAGCCCGATGGCAATCGTCCGACGCTGCTGTACGGCTACGGCGGCTTCGATATCCCCATGCTGCCCGGGTTTTCGGTCACCCGCCTTGCCTGGATGGAGATGGGCGGCGTTTATGCGGTCGCCAATTTGCGCGGCGGCGGTGAGTACGGCGAAGAGTGGCACCAGGCCGGTACAAAGCTGAACAAGCAGAATGTCTTTGACGACTTTATCGCCGCGGCCGAATACCTGGTTGCCAATCGCTACACCAGGCCCGAACGGCTGGCGATTATGGGCGGCAGTAACGGCGGGTTACTGGTTGGCGCGGTCACGAACCAGCGTCCGGACCTGTTCGCCGCGGCATTACCTGCCGTGGGTGTCATGGATATGTTGCGCTTTCACCTGTTCACGGCCGGGCCTTACTGGGTGGACGATTATGGTTCCTCGGACGATCCGGAGCAGTTCAAGGCGCTCTATGCGTATTCGCCCTATCACAACATCAAAACCGGTGTTGACTATCCCGCGGTACTCGTGACGACAGCCGACACCGACGATCGAGTGGTCCCGGGGCACAGCTTCAAGTATGCAGCTGCCCTGCAACAGGCGCAGGCGGGCGATGCGCCGGTGCTGATCAGGATTGAAACACGGGCGGGTCATGGCGCCGGCACCTCGACCCAGAAGGCGATCGAGAACTACGCTGACCAGTGGTCGTTCCTGCTGCAGAACCTTGGCATGAGACTGCCGGAAGGATACCCCGCCAGCTAAAGGGCAGGGCAAAATCCACCGGGCTGCGACTCCGGACGCTTCGGGGTCGCAGCTGTTTGTTTAGCGCCAACAGTGTATAAACAGCGCAACTGGCAACTGAAGACCGAGCAGTACAAGGGGGAGAAGCGTTCAATGTCGGCAGCAGCAATCCTGGAAAAAGTATTTAGCGGCAGCCTGGTACGGCAAATCGCCGCAGGTATCGCCGCAGGTATCGCGTTGGCGGTGTTGTGGCCCTCGGGGGCGTCGGCCGCCATGCTGCTGGGAAACCTGTTTGTCCTTGCCCTGAAAGCCGTGGCGCCGGTCCTGGTACTCGTGCTGGTGGCCTCCGCGCTGGCAAACCAGGAGGCCGGCAAGTCGGCGCACATGCAGCCGATCGTCGTTCTTTACCTGGCCGCCACTTTTTCGGCGGCGCTGCTGGCGGTTATCGTCAGCGAACTATTCCCCACAACCCTGATCCTGTCGGTAACGGAGGTCTCGCTGCAGGCTCCGCAGGGCATCGTGGAAGTGCTGCGTAACCTCCTGTTCAAGATTGTCGATAACCCGGTCAATGCGATCATGACCGGAAATTTCATTGGCATCCTCGTCTGGGGTATCGCGATTGGCCTTGGCATGCGGCACGCATCCGGCAGCAGTCGCGTCATGCTGGCTGACCTCGCGAGCGCGATCACATCGATCGTAAGGGTCGTGATTCGCATGGCGCCGCTCGGCATCTTCGGGCTGGTCTCCGGCAATCTTGCCGAATTCGGTTTTTCAGCGCTGCAGGGCTATGCGCAAATCCTGGTCGTGCTGATTGGTTGCATGCTGACGATGGCGCTGGTGATCAATCCACTGATCGTCTGGCTGCGAATGCGCAGCAACCCGTATCCACTTATTTTCACCAGCCTGCGCGAAAGCGGCGTTACGGCATTTTTCACACGCAGCTCGGCGGCCAATATTCCGGTTAACCTGGCGTTGTGCGAAAAGCTGGGACTCGACAAGAACACCTACGCGGTATCGATTCCGCTCGGCGCGACGATCAACATGGGCGGTGCGGCCATCACCATCACCGTATTGACGCTGGCCGCGGTGCATACCCTCGGTATTGCGGTTGATCTGCCCACCGCCATCCTGCTTTCAGTGGTCGCGGCGCTTTCAGCCTGCGGCGCATCCGGAGTGGCGGGCGGTTCGCTGTTGCTGATACCGCTGGCCTGCGGCCTTTTCGGTATACCTGACGATATTGCCATGCAGGTGGTTGCGGTCGGCTTCGTCATCAGCATCCTGCAGGATTCGGCCGAAACAGCATTGAACAGTTCTACGGATGTGGTATTCACCGCGGCGGTTTGCAAAAGCGTCGAACAGACTTAGCCCGTAAGGGAAATGGGGAAAACAATGAAAAAACAGAAATCAGCACTGATCCTGGGCGCGCTCTGCATATTTGCATTCGGCGTTGCTACAGCCGATACGGAAACCGCGCCATCGACGAAAGCGCAGGCACAGAAGGCGGTCCTGGTGACTGGGGCGAGCACCGGTATCGGCCGCAAGATTACCGAGGTGCT
>DATCZF010000029.1:0-5083 GCA_036526055.1 Woeseiaceae bacterium | reverse complement strand
GGAAAGCGCTTTGCCGCCAGCCTGTAGTCGGCCAATGCCGCTTCCAGGTTATCCATGCGCAACTGGAGTTCGGCCCGGCCCAGCAAAGCACCCTCATCGTCGGGCACGATGCGGACGACCCGGTCGAAATCAGCCAGGGCGTCGGCATAGTTACCCATGCTCGCATTGACCTGTCCCCGGGCGTACAGCATGTCGACTGACAGGGCCGGGTGGCGTCGTGCGAAGTTCGTGAAATGCTCTAATGCCTCTTCCGGCCTGCCCAGCTGGACCAGCAAGCCGCCGGCCCGCTTTTGCGCTGCAACGACGTTAGGCCCTTTATCCACCTGCATCAGGAGGCGCACCGCCTGCATATATTCGCCGCGCTCGTCGGCTATTCTGCCGAGATAATAGAAAGCGTCTTCAGTATGTTGCCCGGTATTCAGCAGATCCTGAAAATCATTCCAGGCCATTTCAATATTGTTTTGCTGGTAGTTGACCAGGGCCATCAAGCGCAATGCGTCCGGCCGGCCAGGCTGCTCCATCAGCACCTGGTTGATCTGGCTCAGGGCGTCATCTTCGCGCTCGGCGGCCAGGTACATCAGCGCGAGCTCGAGGCGGGCATCGGGATCCGGATCGAAGGAATCACCAACGATGTGCGCGGTGTACTCAATGGCGGCATCGACTTGTCCGGACACCAGCAGCGACCTGCCGCGCAACAGCTGCGCGGACAGCCAGTCAGGCTGCAGCTCGAGGGCCCGTAACGCCCGTTCCTCGGCCTCGTCCGCTTTACCGGCATCGAGCGCCACGAGGCCGGCGGCATACTGCGCATCCGCACTCGTTTTGTAGGGCTTGGCCAGCTTGCGCATGACCTTGTTGGCGTTCTCGCCATCTTCCTGGCTGAGAGCCGGCACAAAAGACAACAGGCGTTTGTCCGGATTCAGATCCGAACGCTCCAACAGCCGCCGAAAGGTCTTCTCGGATTGTCGCAGCTGCCCGCTGCGCAGCTGCAATTGCGCCAGGTAGAGCAATGCTTCGTCGTTATTTGGCGCGAGCTCGACCCAGCGACGCGCAGCCCGCAACGCTTCGTCGCTGAACCCCAGGTCATAGGCCAGGTGGGTTGCCCGACGGGCCGTTTCATCATTGTTGCTGGCCTCTGCGGCCTTGCGGTACTCGGTCGCCGCCTCGCGCAGCTCATAATTTGCCAGCGCCGTCTCGGCGCGGCGTATCTGGGCGCCAACGCCTTCCGCCGCGCTGTCGTCAGGTGCTGCCGCAGCGCCGGCGCAGCCGCTCAGCCCGAGCAGAAGGGCGACGAATACGGAGCGGCGGGCCTGCCGCTTACTGGATTTCCACGATGTAAACATGTGTCCCAAACAATTAATTTGCGGTTAATGAAAAGAGACCGCGAACTATACCGCCAGTTCGCTTATGATATGTCCTGTTTTTTTGCAAGTGATCCGTTTCAAAGCGCCCAATGCCGCTCCATGTACTCGGTATAAACCATAACACGGCGCCTGTCGAAATACGTGAACAGGTGGTTTTCACGGGGGAGGATATCTCCCGGGCTGACGCGCGCATGGCGGAATTGCCCGGGATCACCGAGGTCGCCCTCCTCTCGACCTGCAACCGCACCGAGATCTATGCCATTGGCGACGACCAGGCCCGGGCAGCCATTCGCGGCTGGCTGCTTGCTGAACTGGGGCTGGAAGACCGTTTAGGCGAAGCCTTTTTCGAGCTCGAGGGTGACGAAGCCATCAGGCATATCTTTCGCGTCGCCTGCGGCCTCGATTCCATGGTCCTCGGCGAACCGCAGATTCTGGGGCAGATGAAGGATGCCTTTCGCAGCGCGCAGCAGGCCCAATCCATCAACAGCAACCTCGGCCGGCTTTTTCAGCACACATTTTCTGTCGCCAAAAAGGTGCGTACCGATACCGATATCGGCGCCAACCCGGTATCCGTCGCTTATGCCGCTGTCTCCCTGGCCCAGCAATTCTTCTCCGGTTTCAAAAAACACACCGCCCTGCTGGTCGGCGCAGGTGTAACCATTGAACTGGTCGCCAAACACCTGGCGCGCAAAAAGATCGGGCGCCTGTTCGTTGCCAACCGCAGCCTCGAGCGCGCACAAAATCTCGCCAGCCAGTATGGCGGCTATGCGCTGCCATTGTCAGAACTGGAAGGCACGTTGTCGGAGGCGGATATTCTCATAACGTCAACGGCAGCCACGGAACCCATAGTCACCTATGCGCAGATGAGCAAGGCCATAAAGCTGCGCAAACGCAAACCGATTTTTGCTGTTGACATTGCGGTCCCGCGCGACATCGAGGCCTCGGTCAGCCAGCTGGATGACGTTTATCTTTACTCGATCGACGACCTGGACAAGGTCATCGTCAAAGGTCAGCAGAGCCGTGAATCGGCGGCCGTCGATGCCAATCGCATTCTCGACGATGAAATTCGCCGCTACCTCGACATGGAGCGCAGCAAGGAAGTCGCACCCATTATTTCGGCGCTGCGCGAACAGGGCGACGAGATTCGCCAGCAGGTGCTTAAACAGGCCCTGAAGCGTCTGAATGGCGGCGCGGATGGCGCAGAAGTTCTCGAATACCTGTCCGCATCGCTGATGAAGAAATTATTGCATCAGCCCAGCGTCCGCCTGCGGGAAGCGGGTGAAAAATCTGACAGCGAAATGATCCGTTCGGCAGTTGAACTATTTGGCCTGAATGATCAGGATAAATGACCGGCCGATAATTCAACTATTGTGAAAAGCACCCTTCACGAAAAATTTGCCAACGCGCGAGACCGCTTCGAGGAACTCGCTGCGCTGCTGTCCGATCCGGGCGTGATCGGCAACCAGGCGCTGTTCCGCGATCACTCGAGGGAGTACGCAAAGCTCGAACCTGTCGTGCGCCTCTTCAACCAGTATGAATCGCTGCAGGCGGAAATTACCGCTGCTCGCGAGATGACGACTGATGCCGATCCCGACATTCGGCAAATGGGTGAAGACGAGTTGTCGCAGCTGGAAGAACGCAACGAGACGCTCGAGTTCGATTTGCAAAAACTGCTGATTCCCGAAGACCCGCACGATAACGCCAACGTCTTCCTGGAAGTCAGGGCGGGAACCGGCGGCGACGAAGCCGCAATTTTCGCCGGAGACCTGTTCCGCATGTATTCCAAATACGCAGAACTGATGCGCTGGCAGGTTGAAATTCTCAGCGCACGGGACGGCGAACATGGCGGATACAAGGAAATCATCAGCAGGATTAGCGGCAACGGCATCTATGCAAGGCTGAAATTTGAGTCCGGCGCGCATCGCGTTCAGCGCGTGCCGGCGACGGAATCCCAGGGTCGGATCCATACCTCGGCCTGCACCGTTGCGGTTCTGCCTGAACCGGACGAAGTCGAGGAAGTCGAGATCAACCCGAACGAGTTGCGCATTGACACCTACAGAGCCTCGGGCGCCGGCGGCCAGCACGTCAACAAGACCGATTCCGCGGTGCGCATAACGCATTTGCCCAGCGGCATTGTGGTCGAATGTCAGGACGAACGGTCCCAGCACAAGAACAAGGCGCGCGCGCTGTCGTTGCTGCAGGCCAGGCTGCTGGACGCGGAAATATCGCAGCGCGAGACGGCGCAGGCACAGCAGCGCAAATTACTGGTCGGCTCGGGTGACCGCTCGGAGCGAATTCGCACCTATAACTATCCGCAAGGCAGAGTGACTGACCACAGGATCAACCTGACGCTCTACAAGCTCGATGAAATACTGGTCGGTGGCCTTGACCAGGTGATTGATCCCCTGATCAGCGAATACCAGGCCGATCAATTGGCAGCGCTCGATAGCCAGGATTGAGTGGCCGTTCAGCCCAGGGCGTGATCCAGGTCTGCAATCAGGTCAGCCACTGACTCGATCCCCACAGACAGACGAATCAACTGGTCGCTGATACCGAGCTCCTCTCGCATGTCGGCGGGCACTGATGCATGCGTCATGATGGCCGGGTGATCCACCAGGCTTTCGACTCCGCCAAGGCTCTCTGCCAGGGCAAATACCTGGCAACGTTCGAGGAATTGCCGCGCCTCCCCGAGTCCCCCGTGAGTGAAAAACGTCACGATGCCGCCAAAGCTGTCCATCTGGCGTTTAGCCAGCGCATGCTGTGGATGGGACGGCAGGCCCGGGTAAATGACGCGCTCGACGCGCGCGTCCTGCTCCAGCCATTCCGCGATGGCCTGGGCAGATCGTTCGTGCTGCGCCATGCGCACCGACAGTGTCTTCAGTCCGCGCAAGGCGAGGAAACTGTCGAAGGGGCCGAGAATGGAGCCAACCGAGTTTTGCAGGAAACCCAGCTGCTTCGCGATTTCCTCGTTCGCGGTCACAGCCACGCCACCCACCATGTCGGAATGGCCATTGAGGTACTTGGTCGCCGAGTGCACGACGATGTCACAGCCCATTTCCAGCGGACGCTGCCCACAGGGCGTCGCGAAGGTGTTGTCGGCCACCAGGAGCAGGTCGAATTCACGTGCAATGCGGGCAACAACCTCGAAATCCGCCAGTTTCAACATCGGGTTCGTGGGACTCTCGACCCACAACATTCGAGTGTTGTCGCGAATCTCGGCGCGAATGGCTTCCTCACTGGTCATGTCGATCTGGCTGAATTGCAGTCCCGCGCTCCTCTGGCGCACACGCTGGAACAGGCGCGTCGTGCCGCCGTACAGGTCATCCATGGCAATGATGTGGCTGCCCGTATCCAGCAGTTCGAGCACAGTGCCTATCGCGGCCATGCCGGAGCTGAAGGCAAATCCGTGCGTGCCGGACTCGAGGTCGGCCACGCAGCGCTCGAACGCCTGGCGGGTCGGATTCTGGGTGCGCGAATACTCGTAGCCCTGATGCTCACCCGGACTTTTTTGCACGTAAGTCGAGGTGGCGTAAATCGGCGGCATGATTGCGCCCGTCGAGGGATCCGGGTGCTGGCCTGCATGGATAACCCGGGTGGCAAACGCCAGCTTTTTCGTGTCTTTGGCCATCGATAACCTCGTTCGTGAGTATTCCGCTATACCTGGCGGCGCAAATAGTTCAATACATCAGAACGGGTAATCAGTCCCAGGAACTCGTCCCCGT
>DATCZF010000028.1:0-4728 GCA_036526055.1 Woeseiaceae bacterium | reverse complement strand
GGCGCGGACTGGCGCACTGCCGAACTTTCCAGCTGCTGAATCCGCTGATCGAGATCGTTGTACAAGTCTCGCTGCCGCTTCTCCGTGCCCTCGCCGCTGTATTCCAGGGTTTCCACGCGTCCGGTCAGCTCGTCAGTACGGCGCTGAAGCTCACTCACTTCAGTTGCCATCGTCACCAGGGACTGATTCTGGACAACACGTTCGATCGCAATCAGACGTCGTTCCAGTTCATTGAGCTTGATCAGCACCGGGTCCTCCGCAGGCGGCGTTACCACGCACGCCGCCAGGACCAGGGGTATTACGGCAGTTACAACAATCTTCAACTTAGACACAACACTTTCCCGCTAATATTTGTCGATTAATTCAGGTATTTGATCTCAACCCGGCGATTCAGCGTGTAGGACTCTTCGTCGCTGCCAAAGGCGGCGGGTCGTTCCTCGCCAAAACTTACGGTCGAAATCTGCTGCGCACCCGCCCCCTGGATGAGGAGCATGCGGCGCACCGCCTGGGCGCGTCTCTCGCCAAGCCCGATATTATACTCCCGGGAACCGCGTTCATCCGCGTGGCCCTCGAGTCTCACTTTGATCGCACCGTTACCTGCCAGGTTACTCGCATGAGCTGCCAGCAGGTCTGCATACTCAGGCCTAAGGTCGGACTGGTCGAAATCGAAATAGATAATCAGGTTATCCAGCGACATCATTCCACCGGCAGCCTGGCTATCGTCCTCGATCTCCGAACCCGTTATTCCGCCGCTGCCGCCCATCCCGCTCGCCGATGCGCCATCAGCACCTCCCATAACCGTGTCCTGGCCGGCAGCATCCGGCAACGTAGACTTTGGCTGGCAGGCGGTCATCACCATAGCCGCCAGCATAATGACCACCAATTTACTCAAGTTCATTTTCTGAATCCTTACGCGAAGTTCATTCGGTTAATAAGCATTAATATATATTTTTCAATATCTTAAACGCATTTTCTAAACAATAATGTAACAAGCTAATTCGGGGGGAATCCCGACCACACCGGCTCCCTGACCTCCGCCAGCCCCGAAGTCAACTCCTGGCGAATCTGGCCGTCTACTGAAACGGTTGCCAGCACGCCGCTGGTTCCTCGCCGTGTTGCATAGATCAGCGTATCACCGTTCGCGGCGAAACTTGGCGATTCATCGAGCCTGCCATTCGTCAGGATCAGCAGGTTCTTCGACTCGACGTCCAGCACACCAATCCGGTAGTTCCCCCGGTCATTATGCACCAGGGCAATCTTCTTGCCGTCCGGCGACAACCTCGGCCTCGCATTATAACTGCCTTCAAAGGTAACGCGCGTCGCTTTTCCACCCTCGGCACTGACCTTGTATATCTGCGGCCCACCACTGCGATCGGACGTGAAATAGATTTCCCGTCCGTCCGGCGACCAGGTGCCCTCGGTATCAATCGCCCTGCTGGTCGTCAGGCGCGTCAACTCCCGCGAGTTCAGGTCGAGCACATGAATATCCGGATTACCTTCCTCGCCACCCAGCGTCAGGACCAGCTTGCGGCCATCCGGTGAAAAAGCTGGCGCTCCGTTGATTCCCGGTCTCCCGGAAACCTTGATCCGGTTGCCGGTGCGCAGGGTCTGCACAAAGATCGACGATACTCCACCCTCGAAAGACACGTACGCCAGCTTGCGGTTGTCCGGAGACCATGAGGGCGACATGATGGGTTCCGGCGACTCGACAATCACATGCTCGTTCTCACCATCAGCGTCGGCGACCAGCAGCGCATAGGTCTTCGCTGCGCCCTGGCCGGTTGCGGTGACGTAGGCGATGCGCGTTGAGAACACGCCCTTGATACCGGTCAGCTTTTCAAAAATCATGTCGGCGGCGCGATGGGCCGCCTCACGCAGGTTATTTCGAGTAGCCGTCATTCGGTAGCCCAGCAACTGCTGCCGCTGAAAGACATCGAAAACCTGGAACTGCAGCGTGAAGCCATTCTCCGCCGTTTGCGTGACCTCCCCGATGATGACGACCTCGACCCCCAGGATGCCCCAGTCGTCAAAGTCCACGTCAACGCCTGCCGTCGGTTTCTGCAGCATGTCCCTTTCAGGGATCGGCCCGAACCTGCCAGAGCGCTTCAGATCCGCTCCAATGACCGCGGATATGTCTTCTGGCGGGCGCGCGCCTTGCCCGTTCCAGCCGAACGGAACCACAGCAATCGGCGCAACTCGCGCCGTGCCCTGCGTAATAATGATATCGAGTTCCGCCCAGGCCGGACTGGCCGCCAACAGAACGCTAAGCAGCATGCCAAAACATGCAATTAATCGGTGTCGAAACATTCAGAGAGGTCGCTCGTGCCTGTACGTTGAGGAAGTGCCTATTGTTCAGGTTTAAAGCCGATCTGCAAGTCCCTTTTGAACAAGCGTGGATCGGGAGGGGCCGGTAATGGCGAAGCCTTGTAGACCGCGGCCTCGACCGAACGCCGGACCGCTTCGTCCCGGTTACAGCTGACGATGGTCACATTGAGCACGTCCCCGCTCGGCGCCTGTCGCACATTGACGATACATTCGGTTCCCGGCGTCGCTGTCGGCGGGCGCACCCAATTACGTCGAATCTTCTGCATGATGGCCATGTAATACTGGTCTCGCAGACCGGAAGTCATAAGCTCCTGAAGCGCCTCTTCTTCCTCCAGTTCGCGCATAAACTGGGCTTCCTGCTCGGCCTTGCGGCGCGCCTCTTCCGCCTCACGACGTTTGCGCTCCTCTTCCGCCTTGCGCTGACGCTCCTGTTCCTCACGCCGCTTGCGCTCCTCCTCGGCCTTGCGCTTGCGCTCGGCTTCCTCTGCCTGCTTGCGCCGTTCCTCCGCCGCTTTTTGTTCCGCCGCGAGCCGTGCTTCTTCCTTGCGCTTATTCTCGGCTTCGATGCGCGCTTCTTCTTTCGCCAGATCTTCCTGCCGTTTGCTTTCCTCGGCTGCTTTGCGCGCCTCCTCGTCGACCTGCGCAGGCTGTTCCGGTTCCGGCTCGGGCTCAGGCTCTGGCGGCCTCACTGGCTGCGGCTTCGGTTTCGGCTGCTCTTCACTGACCAGTGTCGCGGTAACCGCAAGCCTTACGATCGGCTGTTCAGGCCGCGAAAACTCGAGGCCAAAAATCAGCACAAATGCGAGGCCACCATGCAGGATGATGGCCATCGTCAACGCAATTGCTTGATCCGGAATTCGCTTCACGACGAAGGGCTACTCAGGCAGCGGATATTCGTCGAGGGGATCCGTTACAAAACCAACGGTATCGGCACCCGCTCGCTGCAACAGGACCATCGCACCGACCACATTGCCATACGGCACATTCTTGTCCGCTTTGACAAGGATCGGGGTCTGCGGACGATTCCGCAGAATTGCCGACGTCGTCGCGATCACCGTCTGTGCGTCGGTCGGCTCGTTCTTGGCGGATCCGCGATTCAGATAGAGTTTTCCATCCTGATCGACGCTGAGTACCAGCGGTGGATGGTTCGGTACATCATCGATGGGCTCTGCGCCCGCTTTCGGCAATTCGACCTTGATGCCCTGCGTCAGCAGTGGAGCAGTTACCATGAATATGATCAGCAGGACGAGCATCACGTCGATATAGGGCACGACGTTGATCTCCCCCATCAGCTTGCGCTTGCGCTTCGGCGCCCGCATATCAGTTCTCCCGTTTCCCGCGCCGCGCGTGTCGCTGCAGAATACTGGTGAACTCCTCGGTAAAACCGTCGTAACGGATTTCCAGCCTGCCGACCTTGTCCGCGTATTGGTTGTAGGCGATCACCGCGGGTATCGCGGCAAACAGCCCCATGGCCGTGGCCACCAGCGCTTCGGCAATACCCGGCGCTACCATCGCCAGCGTGGCAGACTGAACATTGCCGAGCGCCCGGAACGAATTCATGATGCCCCAGACGGTGCCGAACAAACCCACGTAAGGACTCGTGGAGCCGATCGTTGCCAGCGTCGCGAGACTTTGCTCCAGGCGATCCATCTCGCGCATCTGGGCGACATGCATGGCCCTGCGGCACTCCTCGACTACCTTGTCCGCGGAAATATCGTCCTGCTTGCCGAGACGATTGAATTCCCGAAAACCCGCTTCGAAGATGCTCGCCATGCCGACAGTGCCCTCTTTCTGGCGCGTCGCATTACGATACATCGTGGTCAGGTCGCCACCAGACCAGAAAGTTGCTTCGAAATCGTCGGAAGAATCCTTGGTACGGCGAATCAGCCGCCGCTTGTTGAAAATGATCGTCCACGAGACTATCGAGGCAACGAACAGCAGCAGCAACACGATCTGCACCGCAAAACTCGCCCCCATAATCAGGCTGATAAACGACATATCGGTGGTCATTGGCGGTATTCCTTCAGCAATAATTCCGGCAGTCGTGCCGGCTTCAATGTATCAGCGTGCAAACAGGCAGCCCGTGTCGTTCCCTGACAAAGCAGCTCACCGGACACGCTATTTCTGTAGATTTTTTGCTCAATCATAAAACTGGCCCGGGATGCCCCGGTAACTCTCGCCGTGACGACCAGTTCATCATTGAACCTGGCAGGAGCGAGAAATTCCGCCTGCGTATCAACGACAACAAAGTAACGGCGCTGTTCCTGCATAAAAACGTCCTGCTCCAGTCCAAGCGAGCGCAGCCACTCGGTCCTGGCGCGTTCCATGAATTTGAAATAGTTCGCAAAATAGACCAGCCCCTGGGCATCCGTGTCCTCGTAATACACGCGGACCGGCCAGGCA
>DATCZF010000027.1:0-3886 GCA_036526055.1 Woeseiaceae bacterium | reverse complement strand
TACAGAGCACGGTGAAAAGCCGTGGATTCTCGGCCAGATTGTCGACGGTGATACCGGGGTCATCTACCGGTGAGCGAAGCGCCCGCAAGGCCGGCTGCAGCCGTCCTCATATCCGGTAGCGGAACCAATCTGCAGGCGTTTATCGACCAGGTTCATGCGGGTTCCCTGCCGCTGGATATCGCCGTCGTTATCAGTAACCGGGCGAAGGCATATGGCTTGCAGCGGGCGCGAAACGCAGGAATACCTGTACGCTGCATCGACAACCGCGACTTTCCCAGCCGGGAAAGCTTTGACGATGCACTGCATGAGGCGCTCGAGGATTTCGATCCACAGATTGTCATCCTCGCCGGGTTCATGCGAATCCTGAGCGCCAGCTTTGTGAACCGCTACCCCGGGAGAATACTCAACATCCACCCCGCCTTATTGCCGGCCTATCCCGGCCTGAATACACACCAGCGCGTCATCGATGCCGGCGAGGCATGGCACGGCTGCACCGTCCACTTCGTTACCGCCGAGCTGGATGCGGGCCCGGGCTTGCTGCAAGGGCGTGTGCCGGTGCTGAAGTCTGACGACAGCCAGACCCTTTCAGCGCGCGTTCAGACAATGGAGCACATAATTTTCCCCAGGGCGGCAGAATGGGTAGCGACGGGACGTGCCGAATTCAGGGATGGCAAGGCGTGGCTCGATGGCAAAGCGCTGGACCACCCGGTCGTCATTGACTGGCAGCCGCAGTAAGGGACCAACGGAGACGCGCATGCGACAAATTACCGGGCTCGCGATACTGCTATTGACCAGCCTTCCGGCGCTGGCGCTGGAAGGCTATGTCGCGGTCTATGAAGTCAAGTCCAAAGGACTGACGGCGATCAGCGAGACCAGCCTGAAGAAAACCGGGAGCGCTGCGGACGGCGCGATTTTCGAGTTTCGCTCAACCAGCAAGACCAAAGGCCTGGCGCGCCTGATTCGGCGTGCCCCGGCCATCGAAATCAGTCGATTTCGTTACGACGGCGAGACTTTCATGCCACTTGAATTTCATTTCATTAACGGCAAGGAATCGGACGAACGCAGTAATCACATACTGTTTTCCGGCAGCGACGCGAGCAGCAGCTACAAGGGCCAATCGGTATCGATCGCAATGATGCCGGGCTACGTGGATCGGGCTCTCGAACAGGTCGTCGTGCGCCAAAGCCTGCAGGACAACGATTTCAAAGAACGCCTGCTGGTTGTCGACCGCAACGAGGTTCGGGAAATTGACTACACGGCGGAAGGTACGGGAAGCGTCGATACGGTCCTCGGCACGATGCAGGCGATCAGTCTCCTCCGGCAGCGGCCGGGATCTTCGCGCAGTACGCGAATCTGGTATGCGATACAGCTCGACTACTTCCCGGTTCGCATAGAACAAATGCGCAATGGCGAGATTACGGCAGTTGCCACGCTGGTGTCATACCGTCCCATTGCCAACTAGCGTCCTTGCTCACGCTTTGGGTAAGGTCACTCCCAGCTGTCCCTGGTACTTGCCACCGCGATCCTTGTACGACGTCTCGCAGTCCTCGTCCGATTCGAAAAACAACATTTGTGCAACGCCTTCGTTGGCGTAAATCCTGGCTGGCAGCGGCGTCGTGTTGGAAAATTCCAAAGTGACGTGCCCCTCCCATTCGGGCTCCAGCGGCGTTACGTTTACGATGATGCCGCAACGCGCGTACGTGGATTTGCCGAGGCAAATTGTGAGGACGTTGCGCGGAATTCGAAAATATTCGACGGTTCTTGCGAGCGCAAACGAATTCGGCGGAATCACGCAACTGGCACCGCGTTTGTCGACGAAACTGGTTTCATCGAACGATTTGGGGTCAACGATCGCCGATTCGATATTGGTAAACACCTTGAATTCGTCCGAACAACGGACGTCGTATCCGTAGCTCGAAGTGCCGTAGGAAACGATGCGCTTGCCATCGACCTCGCGAACCTGGCGCGGCGCAAACGGCTCGATCATGCCGTGTTCTTCGGCCATGCGGCGAATCCAGCGATCCGACTTGATAGTCACTCAGGCACCCTCGACAACAATATTGGGAAAACGATGGCTGTAATCGCGCGTCTTACCGGCCAGCGCCAGCGTCATCGCCCGGGCAATATCCCGATAGGCGGCAGCGATCGGACCATTCGGGCTGGCAATGACGCTCGGCGTGCCACTGTCCGTTTCCTCACGTATCGACATATCGAGCGGCAGCTGGCCGAGCAAGTCCACCTCGTAATCCCTGGCCAGTTTTTCGCCGCCCCCGGCGCCGAAGAGAGATTCCTCATGGCCGCATTGGCTGCAGATGTGGGTGCTCATGTTCTCGATGATGCCCAGCACGGGAACAGACACCTTGCGGAACATCTGCAGGCCCTTGCGCGCATCCAGGAGTGCGATGTCCTGCGGCGTGGTCACGATGACCGCGCCACTCACCGGTACCTGCTGCGTCAATGTCAGCTGAATATCGCCGGTGCCGGGCGGCATGTCGACAATCAGGTAGTCCAGGTCATCCCAGTTGGTCTGCATCAGCAACTGATTCAGCGCCTGTGTGACCATCGGCCCTCGCCATACCATGGGCTGGTCGACATCAACCAGGAAACCAATCGACATCACCTGCACGCCGTGGGCCTTGAGCGGCTCCATACTCTTGCCGTCCTTGCTTACAGGGCGCTCGCCGGCAATCCCCAGCATCGCGGGCTGGCTGGGGCCGTAAATATCAGCGTCAAGAATACCCACTCGCGCGCCTTCTGCGGCCAGGGCCAGCGCAAGGTTCGCGGACGTCGTCGATTTACCGACACCGCCCTTGCCGGATGCCACGGCGATGACGTTACGCACGCCACCCAGTGGCTTCAGGTTGCGCTGCACGCTGTGCGAAATAATGTTGAGTTGCCACTCGATTGACACGTCGGCACCAGGATCCTTTGCCGAAAACGCTTCGCGAATAGCGGCTTCCAGCACGGACTTGATGCTGTTCGCCGGAAACCCCAGCTCAATCGTGACTTTCGTACCGCCCTCCGCAGTGGGAGCCAGCTTCACCTGCGCAACAGCACCCAGTGACAGCTCGCTGCCCGGAATACGAATACTCCTGATCGTTTCCGAATATTCCGAATCTACCAATTTCGTCACGTTTTATTCCCGCCTATCCGTTAGTATCGCTTGAGTGGACGCGCAATCACCTGTCCGAGGGCGGCCATTGTAGCGAAGGCGGCCGACGCAACATAGTCTGGCGTCTCGCCTTCACTGCCGTTGCGCCGGGGCAGAATTGATGTGGCATAATCCGGCTACCGTGGTCTGACCGGGGCAGCCAGGCGAGTTTGGCACTCTCAGCAGCTATCGCGAAGTCAGCAAATCGCGGATTGGGCAAATAGACTTGAATAGCCGTTTTGATTCAAATCCAGGCAGCGCATCGATGTTTTATGGCGTCGAGGCTTGCCCCTGCACAAATAATGCGTTGCCTGCGCCAGCGCGGCGAAGGCGCGTCGTCTGATGGCCATTCTTGCAGGATTCCGCGCCGACCAACTGATCAGCCAACTGGTCAGCGAGCCCAGTGCAAGCACCGCGAAGGCGCAAAAAGCGGTCGCCAAGCTAAAGAGCCTGGGCCCGGCCATCGTGCCAAACATCATCGAAGCGCTGGCAACCACGGACAAGGAACACACATCGACGCTCGTGAATATCATGGCGTCGCTGGTGAGTGACAAGTCGCCCAAATATTTCGTCGACGGTCTTGCCGACGGCGGCGAGCGTGTCGTGGCAGCGACGACCTGGGCGCTGCGCAACAGCCACGATTTCGACGCCAATGCCCTGCTCGAGTACCTTGCCGACCCGGAAGTATCAAAGCCCGCTGTGATCGATGTACTCAAGGCGCACAAGGACCAGCTG
>DATCZF010000026.1:0-6254 GCA_036526055.1 Woeseiaceae bacterium | reverse complement strand
GGATCCGCCAATACCGAGCGTCTATTTCCGTGTGGGTGGAACGCCCCAGGCTGATTTTGACGCCGAGGCAGCGGGCGGCCCGGCAGTACCGGCACATCATTCACCAATCTTCAAGATTGCGCCGCGCCCGTCCGTTACGGCGGGTGTCGAAGCGATGACACTGGCGGCGCTGGATTTGCTGGCGAAACCCTGAGCCTGTTGCGCTGCCGGCTGCATAGGTAGCGGCCGGAGTTGGTGATTGGCCAAAACTTTGGGTAAGGTTGTCCGCAGGGGGAGAATTCCTGGCCGCAATGGTCATCGGTGATGTCACGGCAGGGAAGGACCAGGCAGCCGAGGCTGATTTTCAGATCAATGACTTACGGGGGAGCAAAGTCATGAATAGACGTCATTTCTTCAAGTCGTCGGTTGCCGCGGCGGTCGCCGCGTCAGTACCGACGGGTAATGCTCTGTCGGCAGCGCTTGCGGCGCTGACGACCGTCGAGGGTGACGTTGCGGCAGTTACGGGCGCCGGCGCGGCAATATCGCTGGACAAGGCCGCCGTCACGGAGCTGGCGGACAGCTTGCGCGGACGCCTGCTGCTCCCGGGGAATGAGGGTTACGATGCGGCTCGCAGCGTGCTGAACTTTCTGATCGACAAGCACCCTGCCCTGATAGTTCAGCCAACCGGAGCGGCGGACGTCATGAACGCCGTGACTTTTGCGCGCGAGAACAACTTACTGCTGGCGGTGAAATGCGGTGGCCATAGCCACTCTGGAAAATCGACCTGCGACGGCGGCATGCAAATCGACTTGTCGACCCTGCGCAGTGCTCACGTCGACGTGGGGCGGCGCGAGGCTTATATCGGTGGCGGTAGCCTGCTTGGCGAGCTCGATCACGAGGCCATGGCCCACGGGCTGGTTACCACAGCCGGGACGGTATCGCATACCGGTGTCGGTGGACTGACTCTGGGGGGAGGCTTCGGCCGGCTGGGTCGCCGCTTTGGGCTTGCCCTGGATAATGTCATGGCTGCCAGTATCGTAACAGCGGATGGCCAATTACGCCGCGTGTCTGCGGAACAGGAACCGGACCTTTATTGGGCGCTGCGCGGTGGTGGCGGCAATTTCGGCGTCGTTACCGAGTTCGAATTCAAGCTGCATCCCATGCAGCGCCAGGTCATCGGCGGAGAAATTGTCTTCCCCTTCGATAAGGCGAGAGACGTCCTGAATCTGTTTGCGGATTATTCGATGACAGCACCCGATGACCTGTATCTGGATTTCGGTATGGGCTCTCCACTGGGCAGCAGCGATGGTTATTGTATGCTGCATGCGTGCTATTCCGGCCCTGCTGAAAAGGCGGAAAAGGTATTGGCGCCGCTGCGCAAGATTGGTGGGGAGGTCAAAGACGGGCTGGTCCCGATCGACTACGTCGCCATGCAGCGGGCCTACGACCAGGACCCTACCGATCCCCGCACGTCGGCGAGTTACATGAAATCCGGCTTCCTCAAGGATTTCGACGGCAAGCTGATCGATGCCTTGCTCGATAATCTTCAGGCAACGCCGGATTTTGGTGCCAGCGTGTATTTTCAACACTCGGGCGGCGCTATCGGACGAGTGGCGGACGACGCCACGGCATTCGCCCACCGTTACTCCACGCATAACATGATGGCCTCGGCCCAGTGGCCTGTAGCCGGCGATTCCTCACAGGCGATGTCGTTCCTGCGGGAGTATTGGTCCGAGATTGGCAAATTTACGGACGGCTGGTACACCGTCGGCGTCGATAATGAATCGGCGCAGGCTGTAAACGCCAACTATCGCGGTAATTACCCGCGGCTGGTCACCATCAAGAAGCAGTACGATCCGTCCAACCTGTTTCGCCTGAACGCAAACGTCAAACCCAGCGCTTAAAAAAATCCGGCGCCCATGCGGCGCCGGATTTGCTTTTCTGGCCGGCGTTACTGGGTGATCCCCTCCAGGTTAAGGAAGAACGCGTATTCAAACGCGACATCCCTGAGCGCCTGCAGTCGCCCAGCCTTGCCGCTATGCCCTGCTGCCATATCTGTTTTCAGCAGGAGCATGTTATCGTCCGTTTTCAATTCACGCAGCTTTGCCGCCCACTTTGCTGGCTCCCAGTACTGCACCTGCGAATCATGCAGGCCCGCGGTGAGCAACATGTTCGGGTAGTCCCTGGCCTCCACCTGGTCATACGGTGAGTACGACAGCATGTACTCGTAGAACGTCTCGTCCGCCGGGTTGCCCCACTCGTCCCACTCGAGCGCAGTCAACGGTATGGAATCGTCAAGCATCGTCGTTACGACATCGACGAACGCCACGCCCGCATTGATGCCGTTATAGAGTTCCGGCGCCATGTTGGAAACGGCACCCATGAGCAGCCCGCCGGCGCTCCCGCCCTCGGCATACAGGTGCTCGGGAGACGTGTAGCCCCGATCCACCAGGTAGCGGCTCACGTCAATGAAATCGGTAAACGTGTTCTTCTTTTTAAGCTGACGTCCGTCAAGATACCACGACTGTCCCAACTCGGAGCCACCGCGAATGTGCGCCAGCGCAAAGATGAAACCGCGGTCCAGCATGCTTAGCCGGGTAGCGCTAAACCACGGGTCATAAACAGATCCATAGGAGCCATAGCCATACAGCCAGAGCGCATTTTTGCCATTCTGTTGCATGCCTTTGCGATAGACGATCTCTACCGGCACCTGCGCTCCATCCCGCGCAGTCACGAAAAATCTCTCGGCCTGGTAGTTGTCCGGGTCAAATCCCGCGCCGACCTCGTCCTGCTTCAGCAATACACTCTCGCGTGCTACAAATGAATAAGCGTAAACCGAGGACGGTCTTGTCATTGACTCGTAGGAATAACGGAGCACCGGGCTGTCGAATTCCATGTTGATCGCGGTACTGACGGTGTAGGCCGGTTCATCGAAGCTAACCAGAAAATATTCACCGCTCTTTCTGTCAACGACAGCCAGCCGGGTGAGGCCATTGGCCCGCTCGTCAAGCACGAGGTAGTCCTTGAAAACGGTAACATCATTGATGAGAACATCCTCACGATGCTCGATGACCGGTTGCCAGTTGGCCATGCCGGACTGATCGAGCGGCGCCTCCATCAATTTGAAGTTAAGCGCATCCCGGTTTGTCCTGATGTAGAAGCGATCGCCGCCGTCGGTCACGTAATATTCATGATCACGCTCCCTGGGTTCGATCAAAATCGGTTGCGCCCGCGCGTTTGCTGCATCCAGAAAGTGGACTTCATTCGACACCGTGCTGTTGATATTGATGTAGACAAATTTCCGCGACAGGCTGTTTTGCACGGTTACCGTATAAGTCTGATCCGGTTCGGCGTAAATGAGTTCGTCATTGTTCGAGCCAATGGAGTGCCGATAAACTTTCTCGTACGTCAGTGTTTGCGGGTGTTGCTTGACGTAATAGATGGTATTGCTGTCGTTCGCCCAGACAAAATTCGGCGTAATGTTGGTAACCTTGTCCGCGAGTATCTCGCCTGACGACAGATCCAGGATATGCAGCGTGTAGAATCGCCGACCGACCGTGTCAATGCCGAATGCAACACGCTGCTGATCAGGACTTACCGAAAAATTGCTCAGCGAAAAATATTCATGCCCGGCCGCCAGTTCGTTGACATCCAGCAGCAACTCCTCGCCGCTCTCTGAAGCCGCAGGTCGCCGATAATAGGCGGGGAATTCCTGTTCCCGTGTCTGGCGCTCGAAATAAACGAAATCACCATATTTGACCGGCGCAGATTCGTCGACATCCGGGAAGCGGGATTTGAATTCCTGAAGCAGTGTTTCCTGCAGTGCCACTGTGTCCTGCATGACCGCACGCGCATAGTCATTTTCAGCTTCCAGGTACGCGATGACCTCGGGGTTATCTCTCTGGTTGAGCCAGTAGTAGTTATCAACCCGGGTATGCCCGTGGAGCGTCATTTCATGCGGGATTTTGGCCGCACTCGGCGGTACGGGTTCGTTTTCCGCAGGCACACAGGCGCACAGCATCGCCAGCGCGATAATGGCGGTAAGACGTTGGATTATCATGTCAGTTCCTTGGACATTTTTTTTTGGGGGTGCCAGAAATTATGCCAGCCCCCAAGCCCCTGGTATAGCAGCACTTACACGATAAGAAATTGAATAGTTATAACTTTTGTTATAACCTTTTACCGGTATTGCTAATCGCGCTGTCAAGGAGCCGCAATGACCCACGCAAAAACCCGGCTCAGGGCCATAGGCAACAGCCTTGGCGTCACCCTGCCGAGGGACGTTGTACAGCAACTGTCCATTAAAAAGGGTGATGAGATCTACCTCGTACAACATCCCGATGGAATCCTGTTAACAGCATTTGACCCTATTTTTGCCAATAAACTCGACACGTTCGACGAAATTCGACGCACATATCGGGATTCTTTGCGTGAGTTGGCGAAATGATCTGGCTGGATGCACGGGATATTCGAACGCTGCACACAAGCCTCGTTGCCGAGCATGGCGGCCTTCCCTCTGAGGCCCGGCGTGGCGCGCTCAAATCCGCATTGGCTGCTGCGCCGGAAGCCCGCGAAGCAAACCCGGAGTTGTCCCTCGCCGCGATCGCGGCGATCTATGCCTGGACGTTTGCGAGAAACCAGGTTTTCGCCGACGGCAACCTGCGCCTTGCGCTGGCCGCTGCCCTGCTATTTTTGGGGATCAACGGCAGGCAACCTGATGCCGATCAGTGTGAGGTGGTGTCACTCATCAGGGAACTGCAGCGCGGACAATTGTCCCTAACTGCGCTTGAGAACTGGCTGACCGAAAAAGTGGCGGCAGGGCCCACGAATTAAATCAGGCCATCAACAGCTTGCTCGCCGCCTGGCTGGGTGGCAAAAGATGCATTTTTGCAGACATCAGGCTGAATATTTCTGCCTGGCGTGACTAGCGCAGCTCACGCAACGACTCGAGACGGGCCGCCTCAAACTCATCCCCCGGATACCACGCGGGCTTGTCATTCGCATTCGCAATCTGCAGGCCCGCCCAGAACCCCACGAGCGTATCGTCGACCAAGCCCCCAAAATCCCATGCATCGCTGATCTCATCGGATGGCTGGTGATACTGCACGTTCTCGTAGTGCTCAACGGGCGTAACCTCGGCGTCGCCGAAATCCTCGAGGAAGTCGACGCCGGGTTTCAGGTAAATGGCCGGCACGCCGATCTTGGCAAAATTGAACTGGTCAGAGCGGTAAAAAAAGCCGCGATCGGGGTACTGATCAGGTTTGACGACGCGCCCCTGATGGGCAGCAGCATCGGTAACAACCTGGTCGGCCGAGGATTTGCCAAAACCAACAAAGGTGATATCGGATGTCTTGCCCCAAATATTGCCGCCGTCCACATTTATGTTGACCGCAATTTTCCCGGGCGCAAAGGTTGGATTCTGCGCGTAATACTGCGAGCCCAGCAAACCCTGCTCTTCCGCGCCGACAAAGGCGAGCAGAATCGACCGCCGTGGCCTTTCCGGCAATGCCGCCATGGCCTTGCCGATCTCGAGCAGCTGTGCCACGCCGGTACCGTTATCTCTAGCACCGTTGTAAATGACGTCACCTTGCGGATCCGCTTTGCCGATGCCGAGATGATCGTGATGAGCCGAATAGACCACCGCCTCATCAGCCAGCAGCGGATCGCTGCCCGGCAATAAGCCCAGCACATTGGCGGTCTCGACGCGCCGTTGTGCAACCGGCATGACTATCGACGTCGTGATACCCAGTGAAACGGGTTCGAAATCGCGGGAGCGTGCCGCTGTCAGCAGGGCGTCAAGATCCTGACCGGCAAATTCAACCAGTGTGCGGGTCGCCGTCTCGGTCAGCCAGGCCCTTACCTTCAGGCGGGCTTCGTCCCCGGCGGGCAATTCGAATTGCTCGCCCGCCCAGGAGGTCTGCACGACTTGCCACGGATAACCGGCAGAGGCCCTGGTGTGCATGATGATCGCACCTGCAGCTCCGTTCGCGGCAGCGGTTTCATACTTGTAGCGGTACCTGCCGTAATACAGCCGGGTGTTGCCCGCAAAAAGCTGCTCATCCCAGTCCGGGTCATTGTTTAGAATCAGCAGCACCTTGCCTTTCAGGTCATAATCCTTGTAATCGTTCCAGTCATATTCCGGTGCCTGGATTCCATAGCCCACGAAAACAATTTCGGCATCTTCCAGTGCTGCCGTTCCTTCCTGTATGCCGCTGAAGGCCATGAAATCGACGCTGGTCTGAAAACTGATCGATTGCTCTCCGGATTCGAACTGC
>DATCZF010000025.1:0-8124 GCA_036526055.1 Woeseiaceae bacterium | reverse complement strand
CATTCGGCCGATAATTTTGCGCTTTTGCTCCGAATCGGCCTCGCCCGCGAGCGCATTGAAAAAACGCTCGACCGCGTTCACTCGAATGACCTTGATGCCCATGTGTTCGGCAAAGGTCGCCATCACCTGGTCGCCTTCGTTGAGACGCAGCAATCCGTGGTCCACAAATACGCAGGTGAGCTGATCGCCGATTGCCTCATGCAAAAGCGCTGCAACAACCGAGGAGTCCACCCCGCCGGACAGACCCAAAAGGACCTGGTCATTGCCTACCTGGCGGCGAACTTCCTCGATCGCATTAGCGACGATGTTCCCGGCATTCCAGTCATTGCCACAGCCGCAAATTCCATGCACGAAACGTTCGATAATTCGATGCCCCTGCGTGGTGTGGGTGACTTCAGGATGAAACTGCAAGCCGTAATAATGGCGCTTTTCGTCCGCCATGCCCGCATAAGGCGCGCTGGCTGTGCTCGCTACGGCAACAAATCCTTCGGGCAGTGATTCGACACGATCGCCATGACTCATCCAGACGTCGAGCAGCGCCCTGCCCTCGCTGTCCACATCGTCCTCGATATTTCTGAGCAGTTCACAATGAGCGCTGAGTTGCACCTGGGCATAGCCGAATTCACGATGGCTCGACGAAGCAACATGACCGCCCAGTTGCGCCGCCATCGTCTGCATGCCATAGCAAATTCCGAGCACCGGCACGCCCAGTTCGAAAACCACGTCGCTGACACGTGGCGGCGCCTCGAGCGTTACCGATTCGGGGCCGCCCGAGAGAATCACGCCCTTTGGCGCAAACTCGCGCACGGCAGCATCGTGCATGTCCCAGGGATGGATCTCGCTGTACACGCCGGCCTCGCGGACGCGCCGCGCAATGAGCTGGGTATATTGCGAGCCGAAATCGAGAATCAGGATTCGGTCGGCGTGGATGTCGGTCGCGGCATTATTCATGCGTCAGCCCCGGCCCACTCAACTCTGCCGGTAATTCGGCGCTTCCTTCGTAATCGCCACGTCATGTACATGGCTTTCTCGCATGCCGGCGCCGGTAATGCGCACGAATTTGGGTTTGCTGCGCATCTCGTCGATATTGCGGCTGCCCGTGTAACCCATTGCTGCCCGCACGCCGCCGATCAGCTGGTGCACGATCGCCACCATGCCGCCTTTGTAGGGAACCCGCCCTTCAATGCCTTCCGGCACGAGTTTCTCGAGCTCCTGGGTCGTGTCCTGGAAGTAGCGGTCCGACGAACCGTATGCCTGGCCCATCGCCCCGACGGAGCCCATGCCCCGATAGGTCTTGTACGAACGCCCCTGGTACAGCTCGACCTCGCCCGGAGACTCCTCCGTGCCGGCGAACAATCCGCCAATCATCACGGAATACGCGCCGGCAACCAGCGCCTTGGCAATATCCCCCGAATAGCGAATACCGCCATCGGCAATGAGCGGTATGCCGCTCTTTTTCAGCGCCTCGGCAACTTCGGCAACAGCGGAAATTTGCGGCACGCCAACCCCGGCAATCACGCGCGTCGTGCAGATTGAGCCCGGGCCGATGCCGACTTTGACGGCATCCGCGCCTGCTTCAACGAGGGCCAGGGCTGCTTCGGCCGTGACGATGTTACCGCCGATGACCTGGATCTCTTGAAATTTCTGCTTTGTGAGACGGAAGCGCTCCAGTACACCGCGCGAAAACCCGTGCGACGTATCGACCACGATCACGTCGACGCCTGCGCTGATCAGTTCGGCAACGCGTTCATCCGTATCCGGGCCTGTGCCCACTGCCGCGCCCACGCGCAGGGCGCCGCGATCGTCCTTGCAGGCACGCGGGTAGTCTTTGGCTTTCTGGAAATCCTTCGCCGTGATCATGCCGCGCAGCTCGAAATTCGCACCAACCACCAGGACTTTTTCGATGCGGTGTTTGTGCAGCAGAGACAGCACCTCGTCCTTGCTCGCCCCTTCACGAACGGTAATCAACCGATCCTTGGGCGTCATGACCGTCGAGACCGGCGCATCGAAATTGGTTTCGAAACGCAGGTCGCGGTTTGTGACTATGCCGACCGTTTCCTTGCCGGCAACCACGGGAACGCCGGAAATATTGAGCGAACCAGTCAGGTCGATGACCTCACGAACGGTCGTTTCCGGCGAAACCGTGATCGGGTCCGTGACGATGCCGCTCTCGTACTTCTTGACCTGCCTGACCTGTCGCGCCTGTTCGTCGCCGCTCATGTTCTTGTGTATGACGCCGATGCCGCCTTCCTGGGCAAGCGCGATCGCGAGCCTGGCTTCCGTAACGGTATCCATCGCTGCCGAGGTCAGCGGAATGTTCAGCCGGATTTCGCGCGTCAGCTGCGTGCTCAGATCAACCTCGCGCGGCAGGACTTCCGAGTAGTCGGGCTGCAGCAGAACGTCGTCAAATGTCAGGGCTTCCTTGATTACTCGCATAGAACACCGCCGGCGGTCGAGATAAACGGGCAATTGTACGCTCGCAGCAATTGTCGGTAAATAAAGGATGCGAGAAACGTGGGTTAACGAGTGTCGATTATCATGCCGTATACTCGAGAGCATGCCCGATTTCGAACCACAAGCCGCAGCACAAACCCTCAGCGTCTCGCAGCTCAACCGGCTGGCGCGCAGCGCCCTGGAGGATTCGCTGGGCAAGGTCTGGGTGGAAGGCGAAATATCCAACCTCGCGCGGCCGGCATCGGGACACCTGTACTTCACGCTGAAAGACGCGTCTGCGCAGCTGCGATGCGCATTTTTTCGTCAGCGCCAGCGCATGAATACGAGTCACATGGCCAACGGCGACCAGGTCCTCGCCTACGGCCAGGTCAGCATCTACGAGCCACGCGGCGACTACCAGCTGATTGTCGAACAGGTGGAAGCTGCCGGCGAAGGTGAGCTGCGCCGGCGCTTTGAGGAACTGAAACAGCGCCTGGCCGAGGAAGGACTGTTTGACCAGGAACGCAAGCGGCCACTGCCGACGCTGCCACGGCGCATTGGTGTGATCACGTCCCCGAGTGGCGCAGCAATCCGGGACATATTAAGTGTTCTGGCTCGGCGCTTTCCCGCGGTGCCGGTCGTCATCTATCCGGTAGCTGTCCAGGGAGAGGCCGCGGCGCCGGAAATCGTCGAGGCCCTGCGCGTGGCATCGGACCGTCGAGAGTGTGACGTTTTGATTCTCGCCCGCGGCGGCGGCTCACTCGAAGATCTCTGGGCCTTCAACGAAGAAATCGTCGCTCGCGCCCTGCGCGCAAGCGACATTCCGGTCGTCAGCGGTATCGGTCACGAAGTCGATTTTACGATTGCCGATTTTGCGGCTGACCTGCGCGCTCCCACGCCGTCGGGTGCCGCCGAACTGATCGTGCCGGACCAGTCGGAATGGCTGCGCATGATTACGTCAGCCGCGACCCGGCTGGCGACGCTCAGCCAGCGGATACTCAGCGACAAGGCGCAAACGCTGGACTGGCTGGGGCGGCGACTCGGGCAAGCGAGTCCGGCGCGAACCCTGGCCCGCCAGGGTGAGCGCCTGCAGGAGATTCAGGAGCGGCTCGCGCTGGCGATGCGCCACGATGCCGTGCGCCGTCGCGAGACGATAAGTGAGTTGCGGTCGCGCCTGCTGCAGACCTCGCCGGTATTCGCCCTGCAAACGTCCTTGCGCCGGCTGGCCGAGGCGCGCCATGGGCTGGTCGCGGCCGCTCAGCGCCGCATTGATTTGCTGCACAACCGGCTGAACCTTGCAGGCCGGGCTTTGCATGCGGTCAGTCCGCTGGCCACGCTGGACCGCGGATACGCCATTGTCAGCGATGCTGCCAGCGGCAATATCCTGCACAGTGCAGACCAGGTCACCCGCGGGCAGGCTGTCCGGGCCAAGCTCGCACACGGGCAGTTTGAGGCGGTGGTTGAAAAAGTCATTCCGGATCCGGCAAAAGCAGACTAGGCCGTCTGCGCATTAATTGTCGAACCCCAGTGAGCGCAGTTCACGCCGGTACCAGTCCTCACCCGCATCGGTAAATACATTGCAGCTGACCATGTCGCCCCCGTAGATGTGCAGCGAGACTGCGGGCGCGCTGTCGCAGGTATTGGAAATGCTGTGATACTCGTAGGGAGGTATCAGGCAACCTGCGCTGCCTACACCGGCCTCATAGGAATTTTGCCGGGAGAAACGGAAGCGCTCGCCGCGCTGTTCGACGAGGTCGTATTGCTGCACGTTGATGCTGCCGCCCCAGACCCCCTCGACACACCACATACCGGCATGGTCGTGAATAGGCGTCGCCTGGCAGGGGCCCCAGGTCATCACAACGATCGAATAACCGCGCTCGGCATCGCGATGCAGCAGGCGACGGGCATAGCGATCCTCGACAGGAACAATAAACGCCGGCGGCAATTCAATTCGACCCTGCCGAATCAGGCGGCATAATTCCGACTTGATGGTCTCCACGGTATCTGCCACATCGGCCAGATCCGTGGCGGCATCGACCAGGGCGACAAGTTCACCGACTCCATTATTGTGCATTGGGCTCCCCCATTACTGCCCGCGCGTTACCGCTCAATCGCAGGTTTCAAAAAAGCTGCAGATCACGGGACGGAAATCGTCCATATTCACCAGGAAGGAATCGTGACCCTGAATGCTGTCCAGTGCCTCGAAACGCACTTTGGGCACTACCGCCGAGAGGCCTTCGGCAAGTTCTTCCTGCTGATGGAGTGGAAACAGGATATCTGTCGTCACACCGATCACCATCGCACGATCCAGCTGGATTCTGCTGAAGCCGGCCGCCAGCGAGCCACCGTGCTCCGCAAGATCAAACAGGTCCGAGGCGCGTGACAGGTAAAGGTAGCAGTTTGGGTCGAATTGCCCGGTGAACCGCTGGGCGCGAGCTTCGAGGTAGGCCTCGACTTCGAAATCGATACCGAAAGGATCTCCCGAATAGTCTTCGGAACTGACCCGCTCGCGTCGAAAGCGCTGATCCCATTCAATTGCGGATCGATAGGTGATCATGCCGAGCTTGCGCGCCAGCCGCTGGCCGCTGATTGGCGGATCGTCGGGATCGTAGTTGCCGTTTTGCCACTTGCGGTCCTGGCGAATCATTTCCCGCTGCAGCGACCTGACGGCAATACTGAAGGGCGTCGAACGGGTCGCGGAGGACACGGATACCAGCCGTTGACTGACATCGGGGCGCCGCACGCACAAAGCCAGCGCACTCATGCCTCCCATCGAGCAGCCGATAACCGTATGCAGTCGCTCAATGCCGAGGTGGCGCACGACCAGGTAACCGCCTTCCGCCACGTCTTCCAGCGTATGCACCGGGAACGTCAGCCGGTAGCGCTTGCCGGTGGCGGGATTGATCGATGCCGGCCCGGTGGAACCAAAGCAGCTGCCCAGTGAATTGACACAGATGACAAAAAACCGCTCCGTATCGATGGGCAACCCGGGTCCAACCATGTCCTCCCACCAGCCCGGCGCGGGATCCTCACTGCACGAAGCCGCATGGGCCGATGGCGACAGGCCCGTAAAAATCAGTACCGCATTATCGCGTGCCTGGTTCAGCTCGCCCCAGGTTTCATAGGCAATCGTTGGTGATTGCAGGATGCCCCCACGGTGCATCTGGAAGTCACCATCGACCTGCAAGAATTTTGTCGCTTTGCCTATCATTCGAACTGGTTTGATCCTGTAAAACCGTGATTTTAGCGCAAATGCCTCGCTTGCCGGCGGATTGTCAGCGTTTCTTGAACGTCCGCAGCCGCTGCCGCTTGCGTTCCTGTCTCGGGGTTAACGTGTTGCGCTTGCCCTTGAACGGGTTGCTGCCCGTTTTCAGCTGCAGGCGCACCGGCGTGCCCTGCAACTTGAACGTCTTGCGAAACCGGTTCATCAGGTAGCGCCGATAGGCATCCGGGAGTTTGTCAGTCTGGTTGCCGTGGATAACGATGATGGGAGGATTGCGCCCTCCCTGGTGCGCATAGCGCAGCCGAATGCGGCGGCCGGCAACCAGCGGCGGGGCATGGGCCGCGACGGCCTCTGCGAGTTCAGCGTTGAGTTCCGCCGTGGACAAATCCCGGGTTGCCGCGCGATAGGCCCTGTTGACGGCTGGCAGCAAGTCGCCGACGGCCGTGCCGTGCAGCGCCGAAATCGTAATCCTTTCCGCAAAATCCAGGAAAGGCAGCCGCCGTTCCAGGTCTTCACGGACTTTCCTGCGCTGCTCGTCGCTCAGGCCGTCCCACTTGTTGGCAACGACAACCAGGGCACGACCACGCTGCACGATCAGCCCCATCAGGCTGACGTCCTGCTCGGTAACCCCCTCACTCGCATCGAGCACGGCGATGACCACCTGGGCTTGCTCCATGGCCTGCAGCGCCTTGACGATACTGAACTTTTCGATCGCTTCGTGAACGCGCGAACGGCGGCGCACGCCGGCAGTATCGATCAGCACATAGTCCTGCCCATCACGGCTAAACGGCACGGCGACGCTGTCGCGCGTCGTACCGGGCTGGTCAAATACAACCAGCCGCTCTTCACCAATAAGCCGGTTGATCAGCGTTGACTTGCCGACGTTCGGCCTGCCGATAACGGCAATGCGCAACGGCCCCTGCTCTCTTTCCTCGGCTGCTTCTTCCGCAAAAAGCTCTGTCCCTTCCGCAATGAACGGCGCCAGGACCTCATCCATCAGGGCAGCGACACGGTCGCCGTGGGTGGCGGAAATTGCCACGGGGTCGCCAAGGCCCAGCTTGTGGAACTCTGCGCTGGCCATTTCGGTATCGAGACCCTCGGCCTTGTTGACGACCAGCCAGGTTTTTTTCCCGTGGCGACGGGCCAGGTCTGCAGTGTACTCATCGGCCACTGTTAGCCCCTCGCGGCCATCCACCATGATGATGGCGACATCCGCCTCCTGCAGGCCGCGAACGCTTTGCTCCGCCATGCGCCCGTAGATACCGGACTCGCCGCCGACGATACCGCCCGTATCAACAACGATATAGGGTATCGGGCCAACCTTGCCGAATCCGTACTGGCGATCGCGGGTCAGCCCGGCATAGTCTGCAACCAGCGCGTCGCGTGTGCGCGTCAGGCGATTAAATAGCGTGGACTTGCCGACGTTGGGGCGGCCGATCAGCGCGACAACAGGCAGCATGCCGGCCACGGGCCATACCGCCTTAATTTTCGCCCGACGCTGTATCGGGGGCCGAACGACGCGGCTTTTTACTCTGCTGCACGCGCAATGCCGTCAGCGTTCCCGCCTCGGACTGCACATACAGGGTCTCGCCCACAACCAGGGGGTAGCCCGACAATGATCCTTTTGCCACGCGGATTCGAGCCACCGGGGTGCCATCGGCGCTGTCGAAGAAATGCATATAGCCTTCAAAGTCACCAACCGCGACCGCGGTATTGAAGGCGGTCGGCGCGACCGGCCAGCGGCGCTGCAACGCGTCCTGCCGCCAGGTCTCGACGCCGTTGCGGCGAGCGAGGGCGATCAGGTCACCTTCGTCGACCAGGAGGTAGACGCTATTCCAATCGAGGCCCAGCCCGTTAAAGGTCGAATGCTCGCGGGACCACAGCGCCTGGCCCGATTCGACGGCGACTGCTGCAACCTGACCCTGAAAACCTGCCGCGAAGACGTCCTGTCCTGACACGATCATATAGCCGTCAACGTCGGAAAGCCGGTCAAGATCCGAGCGACCGCTGGCGGGCGACAGTAATGCTTCCCACATCGTGTCCCCATTGGCCACGGATACGGCCATCAGGCGGCCATTGTCAAAACCCGCAACCACGGTACTGCCAACGACCACCGGTGCAGAGGTACCACGTATCGACAGGCTCGGCACTTCCTGTTCGACGACCCAGCGCTCGGAGCCGTCGAAACTTTCGTAGACGGCCAGCTTGCCATCCACGGTACGCAGCACGACGCCGTTTTCGTGAATGAGCGGTCGCGCCAGGACTTCGGCTCCTGTGTCAGTGCGCCACAGCTCGGTGCCGTCACTCGCTGACAAACCGATCAGCTCGCCATCGGCGCTTGCAACAACCACCAGGTTACCGCCGAAAGACGGGCCGGCCGACAGGTTGGCATCCGTATCCACTCTCCAGAGGACCTTGCCGTTATCCGGGCTAAATGCGGTCACTTTGCCGTCATGGCTCGCGGCGAA
>DATCZF010000024.1:0-2803 GCA_036526055.1 Woeseiaceae bacterium | reverse complement strand
GACTCTTGCATTCATTGTTTCCAGCTCGGCAGTCCTTAGGAAGGCTGCTGCGAAAACGGCTCCTGCGTCGTTTGGATCAATGCTCGTATCGACGACGTACTGGCCGGGAGCGTCTTCGTAGATGAGAAACCCGTTCGGCTTCAGAACGCCCAGTTTTTCACTGCCCACGTAAACAGGGTGATAGCCGGTACCGGCGCCATTTCCCTGGTAGACAATGAGCTTGCCACGTTCGCCCGTGACAGGCGTGCTGTGGCTGGCAGGATTAAAGGCCGGGCCGGACGCGGCGCAGGCGCCCAGCAGCAGGCAAAGGATGGCACAGAGTATTCGATTCACGATTTTCCCCCTTGCACCGGCGCAAACCGGATATTGGATATTTGTACATATGGCAAAACAAGTCAACGCGAGTGACCGGGGCCTCGAGCCCGCAGCAACCGGCTTTCACGCCCTGTAAACATCGTCTAGACTGATTTCATGAACAATAAAATCAAAGACAAAACTGTCATTATCACGGGCGCGTCGATGGGGGTTGGAGCTGCAACCGCCAGGCGATTCGCCGATCACGGCGCCAACCTCGTGCTTGCCGCGCGAGGCAAGAAAGCGCTGGAGGAAATTGCCGAGGAATTACGGCCGAAAACGCGTGTGGTGATAGCGGCAATGGACGTAGCGGATGACGATGCCTGCAGCAGCCTGTTGAAAAAGGCGAATTATGAATTCGGCGCCATCCATATCCTGGTCAATAATGCCGGCTATCATTGCCGCGGTCCGGTTGAAGGCGTTCCCGCAATCGAATTGGCACGGATGATCGACGTCAACTTGCGGGCCCCGATTTACCTGACGCGCCTGGCATTGCCATACATTCGCGAAGCCGGTGGCGGCGCCGTCATCAACGTGGCGTCTCTCGCGGGTCGCACCCCCGTGCCGGGGTCCGCTACATACTCCGCCAGCAAGTTTGGCCTGCGGGCATTCACCTTTGCACTGGCCGAGGAGTTGCGGGGCAGCGACATCAAGCTGGCGGCCGTATCACCGGGACCGATCGATACCGGCTTTATCATGGACGATATCGATGGCACCTCCGACCTGACGTTTTCACAACCGCTCAGCACGGCGGAGGAAGTGGCTATCGAGATCCTCAAGCTCGTGTTCAATGACAAGCGTGAAAGATCGATGCCGCCGGCCAGCGGGCTACTGACCTATGTGAATTACCTGTTTCCAGCCGTCGGACGTGCGATGAGGCCGGCACTCGAAAAGAGAGGCCAGCGCGTCAAGCGACGTCTCAAGGCAGAGAGAAAGGCCAGGGACAGGGATGCCGGGCAGTGAATTACCACCTGGCCCAGGTTAACGTTGCGTTGCCCCTGTTTCCGCGGGGGGATGCAAGGATTGCCGGGTTTTTCGACAACATCGAGGCAATTAACGCCATCGCGGATGCCAGTCCGGGGTTCATCTGGCGATCCATGGACGAGGAAACAGAAGCCGAAGCAGAGCGCGTATTTGCCGAGCCCGGCCTGGTTTTCAACCTGTCGTTGTGGGAGTCGCCGCAGGCATTGCGCGACTTCGTCTATCACAGTGACCATCTGCAATTTTTGCGCAAACGGGCGCAGTGGTTCAGGCCCAGGGGTGGACCGGCGTTTGCCCTGTGGTGGATCGCTGCGGGCAAGCAACCCACAGTGACCGAAGCACGCCATCGACTGGATCGATTACAACAGGTGGGGCCCTCCGAGGATGCCTTTACCTTCAACAGTATTTTTTTGCCGCCGGGAGGATGATTCATGGCACATGCACTCGAAGAAATTCCCGGAGTCGGGCCGAGCATTGCCCAGGATCTCCGGAACCTGGGCTTTGAGGAGCCCTCAGACCTCGAGGGCGCGGATCCCGAGGCCATGTACGACGACCTGTGCGGACTGCGTGGCGAGTATCTTGACCGCTGTGTGCTGTACGTTTTTCGCTGCGCGGTTTACTACGCCAGCAAGAGCGAGCACGACCCGGAATTACTCAAGTGGTGGAACTGGAAAGACTAGGGTTACGCAGCCCAGGCTTGTCGCGTCAGGTTTTCCACGCCATTCGCCAACACCCTGACGTTGTCCTCGATACGAATGCCGCCAAATGGCTTGAGACGCTCAACGGCATCCCAGTTGACCAGTCCTGCGGCGTCGCTGTTGTGCAACCCCGCTAACAGCATGTCGATGAAATAAATACCCGGTTCGACGGTCAATACCTGGTCGGCCTGCAGGGGTCGGGTGAGTCGCAGGAACGGGTGCCCTTCAGGCGGCTCAATCGTCCCACCACTCTCGCTCTCCATGAAGCCACCAACGTCATGGACCTGGATCCCCAGCAAGTGACCGAGGCCGTGTGGATAGAAAGCCGAGGTGACGCGCTTTTCAATGAGTTCGTCGGCACTGCCCCGAGTAATTCCCGCGCTCGTCAGCAGTTCCGCAATCTGGCGGTGCGCTGCCAGATGCAGGGCTCGATAATCCAGGCCTGCGCGTACCTGGCGGCAAAGATCCTGCTGCAGGCGATCCATTTCGTTGATCAGATCCTGGAATTCACCGTCCTGCCAGGCATAGGTGCGCGTGATATCTGCCGCGTAGCCGTTGCAGCGGGCACCAGCGTCTATCAGGAAGGAGCGCAACTGTTGCGGCGCCGTACGTTCCTGATGCTGGTAATGCAAAGTCGCGCCATTCTCGTTTAACGCGACGATATTCGAGTAGGGCAGGCCGTTTTCGGTATGACCTGTAGCCCGGCAATAGTCGAGGTGAATCTCGTACTCCGAGGCGCCTCGCCGAAAGGCCGTCTCGGCGGCACGATG
>DATCZF010000023.1:0-7284 GCA_036526055.1 Woeseiaceae bacterium | reverse complement strand
CTTCGCCAAAATACTGGGAATCGGCCTCTGCGCTCGTGATGTAGCTCCAGCGATCAACCGGCTGAAAGGACACCAGGTATTCGAGCAGAGCTTCAGGAGACGAAAACTGGCCGAGATTAACATTTGACGGCAACGCATCGTTCCAGAAATACCAGTCGCGCATCGCGTCCAGCACGAACTGTTTTTGCCAGTTATTGGAGCACTCGAGGTCGCCAATTGGCGACCCGGAATCGCTGCCGCCCGAACCGCCACACGACGTTACCAAAAACGCGGCTGCCAGTACTGTCAGTTTTTTTCCGTCCATAGCCCACTCCGCCGCAAATATGTCTTAACTAAGACATGCCATATTGTAGATGGTTTCCCGGCACCCATGCAGTATTTAGGTGGCGTCAGCGTGACTCGCGAGGAGACCGGCGACTCGCCTCAGCGGATGGCTCCCCTGGTCGAATTCGGCCCAGTGTTCGGCGAGCGCCTTGCCAGTGACCGGATGCTGCAGGGACGGCGCCAATTCGGCGAGCGGCCTCAGTACGAAGGCGTATTGCAAAATATCCGGGCGCGGCAATACCAGGTCAGGCCCGTCGATTACCCGGTTGTCGTAAAGCAGCAGGTCTATGTCAAGCTCCCGCGGGGCGAACTTTTCGCCCTCCCGGTCTCGTCCGGCAATGTCGTGGATCTCTTCGAGCTGCCAGGCAACCTCCTTCGGCTCGCTAGTGGTATCTGCACTAACCACCAGGTTGAGGAAATCGTTACCCGCGAAGCCCACGGGGCTATTCTCATAAATGTCGGATAACTGCAGATGCGAAAATCGCTTGCCGAGTTCGTCGATCGCCAGCTGCAGGTTTTTCGCCCGATCAACGTTACTGCCAATGCTCAGGTAAACGACCGCCAAGGACTATTGTTCCTTCCTGGTTCGCTCGACTTCGACCCCGACATCGCGTGAACCCCTTATCGCGCCCGGCTTGCGCACCCTGACACGAACCCAGTCCACGTCGAATTCGGTGCAAATGATGTCGGCAATGCGCTCCGCCAGTGTCTCTACCAGCTGAAAGCTGGATTCGCTGACAAAACTTTCGACGCGCTTGGCTACCTTTTTGTAGTTCAGCGTGTCATCGATGCTGTCCGTCGCGGCCGCCTTGCGAATATCCGCCGCCATCTCCAGGTCGATATGGACGTTTTGCCGCATTCGGCGTTCCCACTCCCAGATACCGATGATTGTGGGTACTTTCAGATCGTTCAGAAATATTTTATCCATGGCCATTAACCCGATCTTATCCCTTCTGCGCAATCGTTGCTGCCTGGCGGCGCGAGCGACTCCAGCGGCCAGCGCGCAATGGCCTGGATGGCTTGCGGTATCGCCCCGTCGGCGAGGCGCATTGCGCCAGCGAAGGCAATCATAGCCCCATTATCGGTACAAAAGGCCGGTCTCGGATAATGCACGCAGCCACTGAATTGATCGGCCAGCATCGAGCGCAGCAATTTGTTTGCTCCAACCCCGCCGGCAATGATGATGCTTTGCAGGCCTTCCTGCCGGGCCGCCTTGATCGAACGCTTGACCAGTGTCTCGACGATGGCTTGCTGAAACGACGCAGCAATATTCGTGCGATCTTTTTCCAGCGTACCCAGCGATTCCGATTCCCTGACCTGCAGCATCACGGCGGTCTTCAGGCCACTGAAGCTGAAATCCAGCCCCGGCTTGTTAAGCATTGGCCGTGGAAACTGAAAGGCGTCCGGGCGCCCCTCTTCCGCAAGCTTCGCCAGTGCCGGTCCTCCCGGATAGGGCAAACCGAGCAGCTTGGCCGTCTTGTCGAACGCCTCGCCGGCGGCATCATCGAGCGTGGAGCCGAGCACCCGGTATTTGCCGACGCCGGCAACACTGACCAGCATGGAATGCCCTCCCGAGACCAGCAGGGCAAGAAACGGAAAATCCGGTGCGCCCTCCTCGAGCATTGGCGCAAGCAGGTGCCCTTCCATGTGGTGCACCGGTATCACCGGGCAGCCCCATCCCAGGGCCAGGCCATTCGCGAGGCCGCTGCCGACCATCAGGGCGCCAACCAGGCCCGGTCCGGCCGTGTATGCCACCGCGTCGGGTTTTTCGATTTTGGCATCTGCCAGCGTCTGGCGGACCAGCGGCAACAATCGGCGCACGTGATCCCGGGAGGCGATTTCCGGGACTACGCCGCCGTACACAGCATGCAGATCCACCTGGCTGTGCAGTGATTGGGCGAGCAGTCCGCGCGCCGAATCGTAAACGGCAACCCCGGTTTCATCGCAGCTTGTTTCGATACCCAGAACTATCATGACGGCGGCATAATACCCTAGTCGAAAGGCCTTGCATCCACGTCCGTACCCCTTTGCATTTAACCCTAAAAATGGCTAATATGGCGGGTCTTGTCCCGGTCTGTGTGCCGGGTTTCTTTGTATTTGAAGGAAACACGTGATCGTATGCCCAGTGTACGCGTAAAAGAAAATGAATATTTTGATGTCGCCTTGCGTCGCTTCAAGCGCGCCTGCGAAAAGGCCGGCATCCTGACGGAGCTTCGCCGCCGTGAGTTTTTCGAAAAGCCCACGCAGGAGAGGAAACGCAAGAAGGCAGCCGCCGTCAAGCGGCACCTGAAGCGCATTTCCCGCGATGCTGCACGTCGCAAGCGCCTCTACTAGTCAGGCCATTTTTAGCGGCCGGATTCCCGGTCGAGAGCGCCGCAGTCCGCCCAAGGCAGGTTCGGTATGACTCTGAAAAGCACAATTCAGGATGACATGAAGTCCGCGATGAAAGCCGGTGACAAGGACCGGCTCAAAGTCGTGCGCCTGATACTGTCAGAAATCAAGCAGGTCGAGGTCGACAAGCGCATCGAGATGGACGACCCGGCCGTACTTGCCGTGCTGGAAAAAATGGTCAAGCAGCGCAGGGACTCCGTCTCACAGTTCGTAGCCGGCGGGCGCGAAGATCTCGCTGCCATTGAAAGGGCAGAAATCGAGGTAATCGAAGCCTACCTCCCCGAGCCGCTGGATGCCGCGGAACTCGAGCAAATCATCGCCGATGCCATACGGGATACCGGCGCCGAAAGCATGCGGGATATGGGCAAGGTCATGGCTGCCATCAAGGCGAAGGCCCAGGGCCGGGCTGATATCGGCGCGGTCAGCGGCATCGTCAAGGCGAGGCTGGGCTAGACAAAAAGTACTGGCGAAAGTCACGACTTTCGCTATTCTTGCTACAAACCCGTTTTGCATGGCGGCCCCCGACAGTCCGATTTCTCCGATCTTGGGAGGACGCCTTGGTTTAACCCAATTTAGCGAGATTCGCGTTTAAGCACTGATGAGCGGCCTCATTCCACAGTATTTCATTGATGACCTGATTGCGCGCGTCGATATCGTCGAGGTGCTGGGTCGTCGCTTGCAGCTGAAAAAAGCCGGCCATGAATTCAAGGCGGTTTGCCCGTTCCACGATGAAAAAACGCCGTCCTTTACCGTCAGTCCACAGAAGGGCTTCTATCACTGTTTCGGTTGCGGGGCTCATGGCACGGCACTCGGCTTCCTCATGGAACACGACCACATGAGTTTCGTCGATGCGGTTGAGGAGCTCGCGCGGCAGATGGGTATGGAGGTGCCACGCGAGGAGAGTCAGCGGCCCGCTCGCCGATTTGACAGCCTGTTTGAGTGCCTCGAAGAAGTGTCGCATTTTTACCAGGCGGCATTGCGCGAACATGAACCCGCCAAGGACTACTTCAAGAATCGCGGTATCGACGGCGTTACGGCACAGCGATTCGGGCTCGGGTACGCCCCTGCCGGCTGGGACAAGCTGCTGAACGCATTTGGCAAAGACGCCGCCGCCATCGAAGAGCTGCATGCCGTCGGCCTGGTTATCAAGAAAGATGACGGCGGCTATTACGATCGTTTTCGAGACCGCGTCATGTTCCCTATCCGCGATGCCCGCGGACGCGTAATCGGGTTCGGCGGCCGGGTGATGGGCAAGGAAGAGCCCAAATACCTGAACTCTCCGGAAACCGTGTTGTTTCACAAGGGGCAGGAGCTCTACGGGCTGTACGAGGCGCGCCAGGCGTTGCGGCAGATCGACCGGCTGGTCGTCGTGGAAGGCTACATGGACGTTATCGCGCTCGCCCGCCACGGCATAAATTTTGCGGTTGCCACGCTGGGCACGGCAACCACTGACGAACACCTGAATCGACTTTTTCGTCTGACGGACGAAGTCATTTTCTGTTTTGACGGCGACCGCGCCGGTCGTGCAGCGGCGTGGAAAGCCCTGGAGAATTCGCTGCCGCAATTGCGCGAGGGCCGGCAGATTCGCTTTGCGTTTTTGCCCGATGGACAGGATCCCGATTCCCTGGTCACCGAGCAGGGCGCCAGGGCATTCGAGGACCAGCTCGATGACGGCATGGCGCTGTCGGACTTCCTGGTCGATGAACTGGCGCAGGGCGTCGACATGACGACCATCGACGGTCGGGCGCGACTCGCCGAACTGGCAAAACCCCTGCTCGGCAGGATTCCCGAGGGCGTCTACAAAGCCCTGCTCCTCGACCACCTGGCTGACTCGGTCGGCCTGTCGACCGCCAAGCTGGAACAGATGATCGGCGGCGCGAGCCATGACCGTCATACCGCACGAGGAGCCCAAAAGCGGCCCGCAAAGCGGCGCGGCGCCTCAGAGCCGTCTGTCGTTCGTCGGGCTATTCACCTGGTGCTCAATCACCCGGATGTAGCCCGCGATGTCGATCCGGAGCGCCTGCAGAACGTCAGCAGACCTGGCGTTGAGCTGTTGCGCAAGCTGATTGAAACCCTGCACGGTGAACCCCATTTAACAACCGCGGGACTGCTGGAGCGGTGGCGCAACCGGGATGAAGGCCAGCACCTCGGCAAGCTGGCGACGATGACGATTCCGGCGACGGATGACTTCGACGCGGCGGCGGAGCTCAACGAATGTGTCAGCTCCCTGGAGGTTGCGGGGCGCAAGGAGCGCGTGAAGGATTTGCTGGAAAAAGGTCGCCTGGGCCCGCTTGACGACAGCGAGCGGACGGAGCTCAGGGAATTGCAAACGAGGCCTTAGAGCCTGATTTAATTATGGATTTACACTAGTCAAAGGGTGTATAATTGCCCGTTTTTATTCACAACTTGGAGGTCACCCCGTCTTGAGCGAAAAGCGCGCAGCTATTAGCAACCAGCGTCAGTCCCAACTGAAGCTGTTGATTGCACGAGGCAAGGAACAAGGCTACCTCACTTATGCCGAAGTCAATGATCATCTGCCCAACGAGATCGTAGATCCGGAGCAGATCGAAGACATCGTCAACATGATTAACGACATGGGTATCACGGTGCATGAAAAGGCACCTGATGCCGAGTCATTGCTGTTGTCTGATGCCGCCGTATCGAATGACGACGACGCGGCTGAGGAAGCTGCTGACGCTTTGGCCAGTGTCGATGCCGAGTTCGGACGGACGACCGATCCTGTGCGCATGTACATGCGCGAAATGGGCACCGTCGAATTGCTGACACGACAGGGTGAAATCGAAATTGCCAAGCGCATCGAGGACGGACTCAACCAGGTCAAGTACGCGATGTCGCACTACCCGCCCACCGTGGACAGGATTCTGGAAGTCTATGAAGCTGTCGCTGCCGGTGAAACGCGGATGCAGGACCTGCTCGTTGGTTTCATCGATCCGAATGCGCCGGACGAAATTCCGTCGCCCACCGCCAAGTCCGATGACGACGATGACGATGACGACGATGAGATCATCGACACCGGACCGGACCCCGAAGAAGTTGCCGCCCGCTTGAAAGCGATCAAGCGTTTGCACAATCGCGTTGTTAACGCGCTGGAAAAACACGGCAGTCAGGAGAAACGCGTCCTGAAAATTCAGGAAGAGCTTGCCGACCAGTTGATGGAGCTGAAACTTGCGCCAAAACTGTTCGACGATCTCGTGCTGAACCTGCGTGACTCTGTCGCGATCATTCGCAGCCAGGAACGCCTCGTCATGCAAATTTGCGTCCGCGACGCAGGCATGCCGCGCAAGGATTTTATCGCCAGCTTTCCGAAGAGCGAAACCAATCTCGGATGGGTTGAAAAACACATACGTGCCAAGCGCAAGCATTCCTCGACTCTGGCGAAGCTCAAGGGTGACATCCTGCGGGCGCAGCGCAAATTACTGACTGTCGAAGCTGATACCGGGCTGAAGATTTCGGAGATAAAGGAAATCAATCGGCAGATGTCCATTGGTGAAGCGCAGGCGCGTCGCGCCAAGAAGGAAATGGTCGAGGCCAACCTGCGCCTCGTGATTTCCATCGCCAAGAAATACACCAACCGTGGCCTGCAGTTCCTCGATCTTATCCAGGAAGGCAACATCGGCCTGATGAAAGCGGTGGACAAGTTCGAATACCGGCGCGGCTACAAGTTTTCGACTTATGCGACCTGGTGGATTCGTCAGGCTATCACTCGCTCGATCGCAGACCAGGCGCGCACGATTCGTATTCCTGTGCACATGATCGAGACGATCAACAAGCTCAATCGAATCTCGCGACAGATGTTGCAGGAAATGGGGCGCGAACCGTTGCCTGAAGAGCTGGCAGAGCGCATGGAAATGCCGGAGGACAAGGTTCGCAAGGTACTGAAGATCGCGAAGGAACCGATCTCGATGGAAACCCCGATTGGCGATGACGAAGATTCGCATCTGGGCGATTTCATCGAAGACCAGACGGTGCATTCGCCGGTTGAATCTGCAACGTCGGAAGGTTTGAAGGAAACGACCCACGCAGTTCTCGCCGGCCTGACGCCGCGTGAGGCCAAAGTTCTGCGCATGCGCTTCGGTATCGATATGAATACCGATCACACGCTGGAAGAAGTCGGCAAGCAGTTCGACGTGACTCGCGAGCGCATTCGCCAGATCGAAGCAAAGGCGTTGCGCAAGCTGCGGCATCCGACCCGCTCGGATCAGCTGCGCAGCTTCCTGCTGGAAGACTGATAGTCGAAAGGTCGCCAGAAAAGGCGCCGCAAGGCGCCTTTTCTGTTTATACAGGGTTCAACCCGGGCAGTGACTCGGCGAAGCCGGGTCGCTATACTTCCGGCCTCATTATTGAAGGGCCTGTAGCTCAGTTGGTTAGAGCAGGGGACTCATAATCCCTTGGTCCCAGGTTCGAGTCCTGGCGGGCCCACCACCTTCCTGTTCATTTAAAGTCACGACCCCGATTAACATCAGCTACGCGCCAGGGTGTCGCTGCACCTATAATTCAGTGTAAGACGAGTCAACGAATACCCGGGTTCGCTCATGGATGCGCCTGCCG
>DATCZF010000022.1:0-2442 GCA_036526055.1 Woeseiaceae bacterium | reverse complement strand
AGTCAATTTCACATCGCTGGATCGCATACCTGACCCGTGGCGTTGCCGACAAACACGGTATCGATGCCATGTGTGCGGCGATCGATGCCTATGTCAGTTTTGTCAGCGATGCACCGCGGGACACGCGAGTTCTGCATATACTGTTGTGTGCGGCCGCCGCGCCGCAATCGAATTTCCAGGAAACGGCGAAACATGTTTACGAGCGGCAGAGGGAAGATGTGGTTGCCTGGGTTCGGCAGGGCATCGCCGAGGGCAGTATTCGGTCCGATATCGACCCGCAAAGCGAGAGCGCGAAGTTTGTCGCATTCCTGTCCGGCATTACCTACCTCTGGCTGCTCGACCCGGCGGTTATCGATTTCAGGAAAGCAAATGAGGATTTCAAGGCGCAGCTGAGGATTGCCCTCGCTGCGTGATTTCAACGTTTTTTATTGCATAGGAAAGCATCATGGCAGACGCATACATTTATGATCATGTTCGCAGCCCGCGCGGCAAGGGCCGCTCGAGCGGAGCGCTTCATGAGGTCACGCCCGTCGACCTGTCTTCGCAGGTCCTGGCGGCGCTGCGCGACCGTAACGGACTGGATACCAGCTACCTCGATGACGTCGTGTTTGGTTGCGTGACCCCGGTCGGAGACCAGGGCGCCAATATCGCCCGGGCGGCGGTACTCAACGCGGATTACGCGCTCAACGTGCCGGGCAAGCAGCTCAATCGCTTCTGTGCATCGGGTCTGGAGGCGATCAACAGCGCTGCGGCGCAGGTCATGGCCGGTCAGTCACAGCTGACCGTGGGCGGCGGCGTCGAGTGCATGTCACGGGTACCGATGGGATCGGACTCGGGTGCCATGGCGGCCGATCCGGCAGTAGCCTACAAGACCTACTTCGCGCCACAGGGCATCGGGGCGGACCTCATCGCCAGCAAGTGGGGATTTTCCCGTGAAGACTGCGACCGCTACGCGGTAGAGAGCCAGGCTCGCGCTGCAAACGCCTGGGAAAATGGCTATTTCAGGAATTCGGTAATACCGATTCGCGATCACATCGGCATGGTGCTTCTTGACCACGACGAACACATGCGTCCCGGCACGACGATGGAGGATCTTGCGGGCCTCAACCCGGCGTTCGTCATGCACGGGCAGCAGGCCGGCTTCGACGCGGTCGCGCTGCAGAAATATCCGGAAGTCGAGGCGATCAACCACGTGCATACCGGCGGTAATTCGAGCGGTATCGTCGATGGCGCAGCGGCTGTCCTGATCGGTAACAAGGAAATTGGTGAAAAACTCGGCCTGAAACCCCGTGCTCGCATCCGGGGGTTTGCCTCGATAGGCACCGATCCGACGATCATGCTGACCGGACCAGCCCCTTCCGCCCAGAAAGCGCTGGAGCGCTCCGGCATGAGCAAGAAAGACATCGATCTTTTTGAGCTCAACGAGGCCTTTGCTTCCGTCGTGCTGCTGTACATGCAGTTGCTGGATATCGATCACGACAAAATCAACGTAAATGGCGGCGCGATCGCGATGGGCCATCCGCTCGGCGCAACGGGCGCCATGATTTTCGGCACGGTGCTCGATGAGCTGGAACGCCGCAATCTAGGCACGGCGCTGGTGAACCTGTGCATTGGTGGCGGGATGGGCACTGCAACGATTATCGAACGCGTATAAACGCCATTAACTCAAGGACTCAGGACAATGGAAACTATCGATTACAAAGTAAATGACGATGGCGTTGCGATACTGACGATCGACCTCAAGGATCGCTCGATGAACGTGTTGACGCCCGAGTTCGTCAGGGACCTGCACGAGTGCGTGGAGAAGGTCGCGGCAGACGACAACGTCAAGGGTGCGGTACTGACCTCCGGCAAAAGCTCCTTTGTTGCCGGCGCCGACCTGATGTCGGTCGTCAACACCTATGCCAGTGGCAAAACGGCCGCGGAAATCTACCAGGAGTGGGGTGGCTTTCAGAAGTTATTGCGCCGCCTGGAAACCTGCGGCAAGCCGTTCGCGGCGGCGATCAACGGTACGGCACTCGGCGGCGGCAATGAAATCGCGCTGGCCTGCCACTACCGTGTCGTAGCGGACAACCCGAAAGCTGTTCTCGGCCAGCCGGAGGTGCAGATCGGCCTGTTGCCGGGCGCAGGTGGCACCCAGCGGTTGCCGCGCCTGATTGGCATCGAGAAATCGCTGCCTCTGCTGTTGCAGGGCACCCATGTCAAGCCGGACAAGGCGCTGGAGCTTGGCATGGTCAATGAACTGGTCAAGCCGGGCGAGGAAGTGGCAGCCGCGGCTCGCTGGATCGTCGAAAAAGGCAATCCCGTGCAGCCATGGGACCAGAAGGGGTTCAAAGTACCCGGTGGTGCAGGCCTGATGCATCCGTCATCAATCCAGACGTTCCTGGTTGGTACGGCACTGTTGCAGAAGACGACCAACCATAATTACCCGGCAGCTATTGC